>JALXCB010000100.1 GCA_026991225.1 Anaerolineae bacterium
GGGGAATGAGGGAGCGAATGGGCGGGGGGCGAATGGGCGGGGAGCGAAGCGCCTCCATTACCGGCTCTCTGGCCTTTTGTCCCTGGCCCTCTAAACTAAAGGCAGATTGAAACCAGGTTTTTTGCTCTTGCTGTCACTCGGAGCTAAACGATACTGTTGGTTTACCTGGATGCGGCGGGGATGGCCCCCTCCCGTCCTCCCCCGCAAAGCGGGGGAGGGGGTCTTTCCGCCGGAAGAAGCGCTTATTCCTTGAAAAGCGACTGGCTTCGGGCGCAGGGGTGGGGGCCGCGTTGGCGGATCGCCGCCTCTGCCGGTTTGTTTTGTAGCCTGCTTGAGGTTTGCAAACAGTCTCACTTCAGCTCCGGGCGAGGCCGGGAAGCGAAAAATGCACGGATTCTTGAAAAAGCTTGGGACTAGACCGGATTTCCTGGTCTATTGGTCTGGTTTACTGGTTTTCCTGGAACACCCGCAGGTGAACCTGCGGGCTACAAACAGCGCCCCGTGAACGGGGCTTTGGCGCGCCCGCTGGCCCGTAAGCCGGGTTCACCCGGCGTGGTTGCGTAGCCCGGAGGCTTCAGCTCCGGGCGGCGGCGCGGCCAGAGAATCGCCTTTCACTGATGATCTAATGCGAACCAAAAGCCTTGGTTTCAATTTGCTTTCAGTTTAGGAGCTAAACGATACTGTTGGTTTACCTGGATGCGGCGGGGATGGCCCCCTCCCGTCCTCCCCCGCAAAGCGTGGGAGACGGTCTTTCCGCCAGAAGAAGCGCTTATTCCTTGAAAATCGACTGGGTTCGGGCGCAGGGGTGGGGGCCGCGTTGGCGGATCGCCGCCTCTGCCGGTTTGTTTTGTAGCCTGCTTGGGGTTTGCAAACAGTCTCACTTCAGCTCCGGGCGAGGCCGGGAAGCGAAAAATGCACGGATTCTTGAAAAAGCTTGGGACTAGACCGGATTTCCTGGTCTATTGGTCTGGTTTACTGGTTTTCCTGGAACACCCGCAGGTGAACCTGCGGGCTACAAACAGCGCCCCGTGAACGGGGCTTTGGCGCGCCCGCTGGCCCGTAAGCCGGGTTCACCCGGCGTGGTTGCGTAGCCCGGAGGCTTCAGCTCCGGGCGGCGGCGCGGCCAGAGAATCGCCTTTCACTGATGATCTAATGCGAACCAAAAGCCTTGGTTTCAATTTGCTTTCAGTTTAGGAGCTAAACGATACTGTTGGTTTACCTGGATGCGGCGGGGATGGCCCCCTCCCGTCCTCCCCCGCAAAGCGGGGGAGGGGGTCTTTCCGCCGGAAGAAGCGCTTATTCCTTGAAAATCGACTGGGTTCGGGCGCAGGGGTGGGGGCCGCGTTGGCGGATCGCGGCCTCTGCCGGTTTGTTTTGTAGCCTGCTTGAGGTTTGCAAACAGTATCGTTCAGCCTCGGGCGCGGAAGCGCCAAAAACCCGTTGTTTGAAAATGACTTCAGTTTAGTCTACAGCCACTGCGGCAGGTCATTGACGCTGTCCACGATCACGTCCGCTTCGCTCAGGTTCTCTTTCGCGCCAAAGCCGGTGAGCACGCCCACCGACGCTGCGCCTGCAGCCCGGGCGGAACGGATATCGGCCAGGGTATCGCCCACCATCACGCATTGCGCCGGGTCGACGCCCAGCGTTTCCGCGGCCTTGAGCACCGGCTCGGGATGAGGCTTCAGGCGGCGGACGTCCTCTCGGGCGATGATGACATCGAACAGGTCAGTCAGGCCATGTTGGTTCAAAAAGCGTTGGGTGGAATGACGGTCTCGCGTCGTCACCAGGCCCAAACGGTAGCGGGTTCTCAGTTCCTGCAAAGTGGCCTGTGCGCCCGCCACCGGTTGCAGGTCGGAGGTCTTCTTATAGCCAAGCAGGGTGCGAATACGTCGCACCGTCTTGAACGCGTCATCATCCAGATCCACGTCATCCAGCCGGGCCAGCATCCAGGCGGCCACGGGCTCCAACCGCATCACCCAGCGACGAATATAGTTTTCGGCGTCGTTGTTGGGAAAGAGACGGTTGATCGGGCCCAGCTTCGCCATGATCGCCCGCACGATGTAATCATCGGTCTCGGCCAGCGTGCCATCCAGATCGAACAGCACCGCGGCCACGGGCTCGCCCCGCAACATGCCTCGCCATCGAATGGCGGCCGCGATGGTCTCATCCTTCTCGGGAAAGGGCTCCTGATCGGACAAACGCCGCAACACATAACGTCCGAGCACCCGCGCGGAAGCCAACACAGGCGCGGCCAACAACACGCCCAACAGTCCAAACTTCACTGCGCCCAGGATCGCGCCTACGAAGACAATGCCCGGATGCAAATTGACGCGGCGTCCCACGATGCGCGGGTAGAGATAGACCTGCTCGAACTGAAAGATGGCTGTATAGATCGCCAGCACCAGGATGGCGACGGCCCAATTTTCCAACGGTATCCAGGATGACCCGCCCAGGAAAGCGACGATGGTCGCCAGCAATGCGCCCAAAGTCGGGCCAATGGAAGGGATGAATTCCATAAAACCGGCGAAGATAGCCAGCAAGAGCACGTGCTGAATCCCCAATATCCACATACTCAACCCCACCAGCGTGCCCACAATGATGGCCAACACCAGCGTGCCCTTGAAGAAGCTTCCCCAGATAAGATCGAGTTCATGCAGCAAATGGGAGATATCCCGTCGGTAGGGCTTGGGCAAATGTTCGAAAAACCAGTTTTCCAGCTTGTAACTGTCCTTGACCAGCCAGAAAGTCACGACGATGACGAAAGCAACCCAAAACAGGCTGGAGAGCACGTTGATGACAGAGAGTAACGCCTGTGAACCGAAACTGGAAAGCAATTGTTGCAGGCCCGCGGCGGATTGCAGCAACACCTCCCCCACCTTCAACTCCACCGGCCCCAGCGCGATCTCCATATTCCGCACGTTGTCCGCCAGGGCCGTGATGGCCGCCACATCGAACTGGACGCTGGAAGCAATGCTGGCGATGCTGGGGGAGAGAAGGACGGGCAGGAGGATGATGAGGACCAGCAGGATCAGATAGATGAGCCCCACCGCCAGCCCCCGCGGCAATCCCGTACGCCGCACGATCCAATTGGTGGGCGGCGTAAGCAAGTAAGCCAACAGCACAGCGATGATGATGGAGGGCAGCGCCTCGCTGAACGTCACCAGCACCCATCCCCCGATGACTATCAGGATCAGGACGACCACCAGTTTGGTGGTGTTGGACCAGCCGTTCTCTTGCATCAATCTGTTCCGAAAATAGCGCTGGTTTGCAAAAATGACTCGAAGCCCACGGTGGACGAGTCTGCAACGGACGTCAAACGTCAATCGCTGATTGACTGACAAATCTTGAGGCATTCCTTTCCGAGCGCATTCACCGAGTAAACTCGGACTCTTTAGGCGCTTCGCGCCTGTGGTCGACCTTCGTCGACCTGATTTCCATCATGAAAATGGACGGCGGAGGCCGTCCACTGGCCGCAGGCCCGCAATGGTGCGACTTCAGTCGACAGTATAGGCGACTGAAGCAGACCTAAACGCGTTTTGTCAGTCAACCAGCGTCAATCGTTAAACGTCGGGACATGACGCATGACGTTTGACGTTTGACGAAATCGGCCTCCCGCGTCGTCATGGGGAGAGGCGTTTTCGTTCGTATCGGCGCGAGTATGCCCGCCGTTGGCTCGTTAGGGCATAAATCCAAAATCATCGGGCGGCCAATAGCGCATCCAGGCATGCCCGACGATATTCTCGATGGGAACCGGACCGAAAGCCCGGGAGTCGTTGGAGTTGTTGCGATTATCCCCCATCACAAACACATAGCCCTCGGGAATGAGCAGCGGCGGATAGCTGCCCCGCGGTCGCCCATTGACATAGGGCTCATCCAGAGGCTGTCCATTGATATAGACAACGCCATTCCGAATCTCCAGAGTCTCGCCCGGCAGACCGATGATGCGTTTGATGAGGAGCTTGTCGAATTGAGGGACTCGCACCACAACGATATCGCCCCGATTCGGCTCATGGATGCGGTAACTCAACTTCTCGATGATAAGCCGCTGATGCCCGTACAGCGTGGGCTCCATGCTGTATCCTTCCACCCGGGTGGCTTGAGCCAGAAAAAGATGAATGAAAACAGCGATGATCAGCGCGGGCACGATGGTGCTCAGCACCTCGCCGCCCATAGCCACGGCCAAAGGGACGCTTCGGGGTGCGTGAGAGGTGGCGTGGGCGCCGGAAACCTGCGGGTATTCCAGTTCCCGGGAATAGCGTTGCGGCTGTTGGGAAGGAAGGATGATTTTGGCGTCGGGAGGGAGGGTGCGTGGTCGCTGTTTCGGTGTATTCATAGCTTTAAATCATACCGCCAATACGCCATTTCGACAAAATCAGTTCCAACAAGTGGCGCGTTTCCAAACGCCTTGCGCCGTGATTTTTTACGGTAAAGAAATTCGTGTACAATCAGGGTGACAGTGGCCGCGATGCGGCTGTCCGCGCGTTTCCGTCCCCCCCCATTTTCCCCTCCTCGACGAGTCAGTCATTATGGCCGCTACGTTAAAAACCGAAGTCCAGATCGTTCACTTGCAAATGGGGCGCAGGAGTTCCTACGCGCCCACGGCCCGCGTGGTCGAACCGACGTCGGGCGTCGCACCTGCTGAGGGCAAAGGCAATCTTTACGTCCTCATCGATATCGCCGGAGACGATCCTGCCATCATTCCCCGGCTTTATCGGGAGCTGCTGAATCTGATTCAGGAGACTTATTACGCGGCGTCGGGCGATGTCATCGCGTCCCTCACCGAAGCGATTCAGGCGGCGCATGTGCATTTGCAAGCCGCCAATCAGCGGCATGACGCCCACTTCACCGCGGGCGTCACCTGTCTGGTGGTGACCAGCCAGGAGGTGATCTCGGCCCAGGCCGGGCCCACCATTCTGGCCGTGCGCAGTCGGGCGGGGTTGCAGTGGTTTTCGCCCTTGAATCATGAGGATTATGTGGCCTTGGGCGAGAAAGAGACGCCCGCGGTCGAGATCGGACGCGTGGTCGGGCATGGGGGGATTGTCATCGTGGCCATGAACAGCGCCTGGGCCAACTATCTGGAAGTGCCGCTGATGATGGAGGCGACCGACGTGGCCCACGCCCGGGCGGTGGCGGATCAGATGGCGGGCATTGGCATCGACGCGGATGAGGAGCTGACCGCGTTGTGCGTGACGTTGAGCGAGGCTGCGGGCAAAGGCCAGGGCGTTGTCATTTCGCCCGAAACCCTGCCCGCCGAGGCGGAAGCGGCCACCCCCAGCGAGGACATGCCCCTGGCGCCCGAGGAGGAGTTGGACTGGGAAGACGTCTACGAGATGCCGGGCGCGGAAAAGGCGCAAAAGAAGAAAAGCGCCAAAAAAGCCATCTCCCTGGCGGCCATCACCGGCCTGGGGCGACGGGCTCCCAGACCCAAGGTCACGAAAAAGCCTGCCGCCCCTTCGGGGAAGGCGAAAACGCCGGTGAAGAAACCCCGCCGTCTGCCTTTCGTGCTGGGCGTCATCCTGATCCTCATCGTGGGCGTGGGCTTGCTCACCGCGGGCATGTGGTATTACCAGAACCTCCAGCGGCAAAAGCTCTTCGATCAATTCATTCAGGGAGCAACCAACCAACTGAATGCGGCCAAAGGGCTGGATGACCTCGATCTCAAACGGCAATCCCTGAAGTTCGCGGAACAGCAACTGGATCAGGCTCGACAACTGTCGCCCGATGATCCTAAAGTGCGCATGGTGGAAGCGCAGATACGGGCCTATCAGGCCGAGGTGAACAAGGTCGTTGGACTGATGGCCGGGTTCGATCTGCCGCTCTACACCTTCACCGATCCGGCGTCCAATCCCATCACCGTGTTCGTGAACGGTCTCAGCGTCTACATTCTGGACACAGGACGAGGCGCGTTCGAGCGGCTGCAACTGGATGACGCCACGGGCGACCGCCCCGCCCAGGGCGTCGAGAATCCGAAAACGCTGCTGAAAACGGGCGACACGGTGGAAGGTCGTTCGGTGGGACAACTGGCCCACGCCATTTGGGCGCCCGCCGCAGGCAATCGCACGGTCACCAGCCCGCTGATTATGGATCAGGGCGTCCAGTTGTTCGGCATCAACGAGGGATTGGGGCCGGTGAACGTGGCCCTGGCCGACAACGCCAACCTTCAGTTCGTCAACGGGCTTTATTACTACAACGGCAATATCTATCTACTTGATTCGGTGGGCGGGCAATTTTGGCGCTATCGCCCCAGCGGCTCCAACTACCTCAACGACCCCGAACCTTATTTCCCGCCCGAAACCACCGTCAATCTGAAATCGGTCATCGATGTGGGCATCGATGGCTATGTGTGGCTGCTTTATCCCAACGGCAGCATGTTGAAATTCCTCTCCGGCGTGCAACAGCCCTTCGCCCTGGAGCCCATCGACCCGCCGCTGACCCAGGCCGTGGCGCTGTGGGTGAATGCGGCCGATGGCGAACTGGGACGCATCTATATCGCGGATGCGGCCACGAACCGCGTCGTCGTTTTCGATAAGAACGGCAAGCTCCTGGCCCAGCTCGAACCTCTGGAGCACACCGAGGCGCTGGAGGAGCTGCGGGACATCTACGTCGATGAGCTGACGAACACCCTCTATCTCCTCACCAAAACCAAGCTCTACCAGTCGCCCATTCCCAGCTTCGAAGCCGCGCCCGCGCCCTGATTCCTCATGCAAGACGCCCTTGACCGATTCCTGACCTATCTGTTGGTGGAGCGCGGGGCGTCGCCCTACACCCTGCGCAATTACGGCAACGAGATCGGGGAATTCATCGCCTTTGCCGAGGAAAAGGGCGTCCAGAGCTGGGAGGATGTGGACGTCGTCCTGGTGCGCTCCTGGCTGGCCTCTCTGCATCGGGCGGGGTATCATCCCGCGTCCATCGCCCGACGGCTCTACGAACTGCGCTCCTGCTTCCGCTTTCTGATGCGGGAGCGCATCGTTTCCGAGAATCCCGCGGCCCGCATCCAGCCGCCCAAACAGCCTCGCACCCTGCCCGACTACCTCACCGTCGAGCAGGTCATCGAGCTGCTAAGCGCACCCGATATCAGCACGCCGCTGGGGATGAGGGATGCCGCCATCCTGGAGGTGCTGTACAGCGCCGGGTTGCGCCGCAGCGAACTCATGGGGCTGAAAGTGAAGGAGGTCGATCTGAAGGAGAAGCGGATTCGGGTGTGGGGCAAGGGCGGCAAGGAGCGCATCGCCCTCATTGGCGAGCCCGCGAAACAGGCGCTCGCGCGTTATCTCGACCAGGGCCGCCCCCAACTCCTGGCCAAAAACCCGCGGGCGGCGGAAAATCCCCCTGACGCCCTCTTCCTCAACCATCGCGGGGGCCCGCTGTCCTCGCCGCGGGCCATCAGCGCCATCCTCAACAAGTATCTCAAGCAGGTGGACTTGCCCCGGCGGGTGACGCCTCACACCCTGCGCCATTCCTTCGCCACCCATCTGCTGGAGGGCGGCGCGGACCTGCGCACAGTGCAGGAGCTTCTCGGGCATGAGAATCTGCAGACCACGACCATCTACACCCAGGTGACCCTGCGCCACCTGCGGAACGTGGTCAAAAAGGCCCATCCCCACGCCCGCGACGAAGCCATCGAAGCCTTCCACAGCGCCTTCCTCGTCCCCTTGATGGAGCAAGGCGCGACCCCGGAGGAGCTGGCGGAGAAACTGACGCCCGACACGCGCCTGGGCGATCTTCTGAGCTTCGATCCCAAACGTGAAGCGCTGGTGCGCGCGCATCCTCGGGCGAAGAAAACGTCGTCGGAGTAACGTCATTTTGGGGAAACGCTATTGATTTTTTGCAAAGACGGCGCGAGAATGGAGGAGAAGGCAGGTTTTTCTGCCGGCATCGTCTCGACGGAGAACGTTTGGGAGGTGAAAACCATGAATCCGCAAAAGCGACACGTTATCATGCCTCCGCTGCGATTGGCACTCAGCCTGATGATGATCGCGGCGCTGGCCGCGGTTGTAACCACGGCTACGAGCGCTCAGGCAGTCTCCGATCCATTCCTCCATGACATGCACGCTCCCATGCCATCTCCTTCCAGCCCGGTGATGTTCATCGAAAATGTAGGGCAGTGGGATGAGAGGGCCGCGTTTCAAGTGTGGGGCGGACCGGGAGACGCCATGTGGATCGGCCGGGATGGCAGCATTTGGCTGACCGTGCTGGAAGACGCGGAAACCATGCCGTCGGAGCAAGGGCTCCACCCGCCCGAGCGCGACGTCCCCGCCCGGCCCCTGCGCGGGGTCCACATCAAACTCACTTTCGAGAACGCCAATCCCCGCGCCCGCATCGAGCCCTTCGCCCCGCAAGACACGGTGGTCAGCTACTTCTACGGCAACGATCCCAAGGGGTGGCGGCCCCATGTGCCCGTGTGGGGCGGCGTGCGCTATCGAGACCTCTACCCGGGCGTGGATCTGATCCTGACGGGCGAAAAGGGGCGGGGATTCGTGTGGCGGATGGCGTGCCAGGGCCCGTGCGGCCAGGCCCTGGGCCAGGTGCGTTTGCGGGTGGAAGGTGCGGAGAGTTTGAGTCTGGATGAGGTCGGTGCGCTCATCCTCCATACCGCGGTGGGCGACCTGCGCCTGCCTCTATTGCTCACGCCCGCTTCGGCCGCGGCGCCCTCGCCCAGGTTGGAGGATGCGACCATCGTCGCGCCCTTCAGCGTCAGCCCCGCGCCCCTGCGCGCGAGGGACGCCCTGGGCCCGGGCCTCATCTACAGCACCTTCCTGGGCGGCTCGGACACTGATAGGATCCGTGACCTGGCCCTGGACGATCAGAATCGAGTGTATGTCACGGGAAGTACGTATTCTCGAGATTTCCCCATCATGCCCGGTGCGTTCCAAGGTAGCTATAATAACAAGTGGGACTTGTTTGTGGCGAAGCTGGCGGCCCGGGGAGACCAACTCCTTTATGCCACCTTCGTCAGTGGTTGGGAGGACGATGTGGGCAAAAGCATTGCTGTTGACGCCCAGGGGCGGGCCTATGTCGCCGGCTATACCGAATCCGAGGATTTCCCCGTCACCCCCAATGCTTATGACCGCACCCTCTCGGGATATAGCGATGCGGTCGTGCTGAAATTGAGCGCATTGGGCGATGCCCTATTCTATGCCACTTATCTCGGAGGCCAAAGCCGGGAGGAAGGCATTGGCATCGCCGTGGGAACCAATGGCCACGCCTATGTGGTCGGCGTCACGAAATCGGATGACTTTCCTCTTCTCAACCCGTATCAATCCTCCCGCCGCGGCAACGAGGATATCTTTGTCACAAAGTTGACCCCATCCGGCAGCGGCCTGGTTTACAGCACGTTCCTTGGCGGCAGCCTGGATGACGAACCCTTCAGCATGGCCTTGGGAGGGAACGAAACCGTTTATATCACCGGTTGGACACGTTCCCAGGACTTCCCGACCACGGGCCTATATCGGAACCATCATGGCATCTTCGATGCCTTTGTCACCGCACTGGCGCCTTCGGGCCGGGAACTGGCTTTTTCCACATATCTGGGGGGAGAGAGTAATGAGAATGGCAAAGGCATCGCGGTGAGTGATTCGGGCGTGGTCTATGTGACCGGCTACACCACCTCCTCAGATTTTCCTCGCAGGGGAAACGCCTCGCGGCTTTCGGGCGGCCAGGATGCGTTCCTGGCCATTCTTTGGCCCCCAGAAAACAGCCTCCTCTACGCCACCTTTTGGGGAGGATCAGGCTTCGAAACGGGCGAAGACCTGGCTCTCGGCCCCGATGGCTCCATCTATCTGGTGGGCGACACCACCTCCTCCGACTTCTTCGTCACCGACAACGCCCTGAACCCATCCTACAGGGGCCGTGGAGATTTCTTTATCTCGCGGTTTCTGCCCAACGGCATCGTGAAATACAGCTCCTATCTGGGCGGGCAAGATGGAGAGGCGATCTATATTTCGGCCACGGTGAACGAGGAGGGCGATCTCTTTGTGGCGGGAGAAACCGAATCATCTGATTTCCCCACCACAGACAACGCATTCGACACCACCTACCATGGCCTTGAAGAGGCCTTTATCGCCCGGCTGGACATCATCCCGCCCGAACTGGAGAACGTGCGGGCCAGCCACGATGCCATCTACCGTATCGGCTGTAATCTGGATCCCGCCTCCACCACCATCCGCGCGGACGTCAGGGACGCCCGTCTCCATAAAGTGGAGCTCTACTACCGCACGCCCCTGGATTTCTTCAACTGGCATCACAAGGACATGGTGCACGAAACTGGCAGCACCTACCAGGCCTCACTGACCGGCTTCCTGGCCCTGCCCATCAGCTACTACGTCAAGGCCACGGACAGCTTGGGCCAGACGGCTGTCTCCTCCACCCGCACCATCACCGTCCAGGACTGCTCGCAACTCTACATGCCCGTGATTCTGAAATAGCCCGGCACTGTTCCCGCTTTGAAATAAAATTTGGAGGACGCAGATGACGCAGATTGGAACAGATCAACGCAGATAAATATAGAGAAAAAGTGGAGCATTTTGCTCACGAAAAATCTTAACTACTGAGGCGCCAGGCGCGCTTGGACGCCTGGCGGCATGAAAGGCTGGCCCAGGAAGGCGCCAGTCAAGGTTTGAAGCACAGGCCGTTGTTGCTTTCGCATCGTCGAGATATCACTGCGGATATCACAGAAGATTTGAGCGCCATCCAGGTGCGGAAGGCTCCGGAGACCTTCTGGTTGACTTTGACCATGCGGATGTCGCGTTCCGCCAGATTGTTATCGAACGGCGCCTTGAAATCGAACATCAAGGCCAGTCCCTGCGATTTGCAGGCCTGTAAGCGATGCAGGCGATTCTTCGGCGACGATTGTTTCCGGCGTCCCCGCTTCTTTTCCTTGGGTGACGGAGGCCGGATCACCTTTGGTTCCTCCTCCGCTCTGGAACGGGCGGGGGAGGAGAAATGGAAGAGGGATTGTATGACACCGCCCGCCCCTGCCGCTTGCCGTTAGACTATTTTCTCGATAGCAAGGACCGTCATGAAAATCACTCACCAAATTCAATCGTCGATGTAGCGAAAAGGAGGATTGCCATGAAATGCCCGAAATGCCAAACAGAGATGGTCGAAGCTGCGTTAGGCCCCATTGCGCCATTTCTAAAAATAGTCAAGAAAGGAGATGCTTTCGCTGAGAGGACAGGATTAGGAACCGTTCTGAAAGGAGCTGACATCAAGCCGTACTTTTGCCCAACCTGTGGGTATGTCGAGTTTTATGTCGCAGAGCCTGAGAAAATAGCATAGAAGTAAATTTTCGGTTCCATACGATTCAAGCATCCATCTACCATCTAACGGCTTCATTCCGCTACGCCGGCTCTGGCGCTGAGGCTGATGCACAGGCGTTAGCGCGTCGCTTCAGACAGGAGGCCCGCATGCGGGCGGGCGGTTGGGGTGGGAGCTTGTTTCGTATTCGGGCCCGGGCCACGATGGGCCCGGGCCCGACGTCGGCCCGTGGCGGCAGGCTGTTCCTGTCGGACGGGTGACGGAGACCTTGCAGGTCTGGAAGACGCTTCAAGGTCTGGGACGGGCTCCCGCCCGCGATTCTAAACTAAACGCATTTTGAAATCAGGTGTTTTCGGCCTTGGCCACCCGGAGCTGAAGCTCCGGGCTACGAAACGACGCCGGGTGAACCCGGCTTCCCGCGGCGCGCGACATGCACCGTAGCCCCATTCATGGGGCGTCGTTTTTAGCCCGCAGGTTCACCTGCGGGCGGCGGAGCGGCCAGAGAATCGCCTTTCATGGATGATCCAATGCAAATCAAAAGTCTTGGTCTCAATTTGCTTTCAGTTTAGCCCGCGATTTCGAGTATATGACGGCGGCTCGGGCTCCGGATGGAGGCCAGAGCACCTTTTTTGGTTCCTCTTCCACGCCGGAACGGGCGAAGAGAGGAAATAAGGATGGGGATCGCGTGCGCCGTCCATTCCTGGCGACGTCATTAGCTCCTCATGCAATGAAAGCAGGTGAGTAATGCAGAGTATATCCATACATGTCGGCGAAATCACACCGCCATTCAGTTTGCCCCTTTTTATGGGGTTGTACGCGAGTTACAAGTTCCCGGAACTTGTGGATGTTGTTCAGAATGGCCAGTACTATCGGGTGCTTTACACGGAAAGCTCCCAACCCGTGCTTGTTGTTGTTAGCGCAGCAGGCGCCACAGATACTCCTGCCTTAAATTTAACAGTTCATTTCAGAGAATCGCTATCTGAAGAAAATTTGAACCATATTCTGAACAAAATCAGGTGGATGTTGGGGTTGGACGAGGATTTGAGAGGATTTTATGCCTATGTGGCAGAGCATGACCCGATACTTTCTCGTTTCATAAAGCGATTGCGCGGGCTGCGCGCGCCGGCAACACCAACGGTTTTTGAGGCCGTTATTCACGCCTTGGTAGAACAGCAGATATCGTTCAATTTTGCTGGCAAAATCAAAAGTCGCCTGGTGCAAAAGTTTGGCGAAACAATGGAGGTAGGAGGAAAAACCTACTACGCATTTCCAAAGCCGGAAAACTTGTCTCGGACAACGCCACAAGAACTTCGCACGCTTCAGTTGAGCAGGCGTAAAGGGGAGTATATCATCGGGGTGGCTTCCAAAGCGGCGTCTGGGGAGATCGACTTTGAAGCCCTCAAGTTTCAATCTAACCAAACTGTTGTTGAGGAGATTAGCAAGCTTCGCGGATTAGGGAAATGGACAGCAGAAATGGTGATGGTGCGAGGCATGCGAAAGTTGGATGCTATTCCAGCAGACGATGTCGCGCTGCGCCGCCTCATCTCACATTATTATTTCGACGGCGCAAAGGTCTCAAACGCGCAAGCGCGTGATTTGGCGGAGGAGCGCTGGGGGCGGTATCGCGGCTATGCTGCGTTCTATCTGATGTATGGCGGCAGAGTGGAGAATTTTTTGAAATAAGAGGTTAGCAGTTACCAATCAAGGAGAGTTGTTCCAGGGGATGCGGGAGAATCGACGTCTGGGCGAGTGGGGATCGAGAAGGGAAAAGATGTGCTTCTTTTTTTGACAAATCGCGTCATCTCTCGCTACAATCCCCACACGGCTTGCCCCCTTGCAGGGTCTGACGGGCTGTCGGATTTCGCATGGTCTGGATCGTCTGAAGCGGCCTCTCGATGGGAGACGTTTCAATCAGTCCAAACTCCATGCAAAGATGCGATCCGACGTCTCCCACGCAAGCCGGGCGTATTCTTCATCTCGCCACCTTTTCAGAAATGTTCTGACAACGACGTCAAACTTTTTCACACAGAGGAGCCGCACAATGAAGAAAACCGAGCGTTCAAGAGCACTCATGCCGTTTCTGATCGCCGTTCTCGCCCTGGGTGCAATGTTTGTGTTGGGGCCCAAGCAGGCGTTGGCGGCGGGCTTCGCCGAATCGACGGGGCGAGCGCCCATTCCCTGGATCTGGTGGATCGGCCCCATTGGCTCGATCATCGCCCTGGCTTTCGCTTTCTATTTCTACAAATCGGTGATGCGATACAGCGAGGGCACCGACCGGATGATCGAGATCGCGCAGGCGGTGCGCGAAGGCGCGATGGCGTATCTTTCGCGTCAGTATAAGGTTGTGGCCATCGCTTTCATCGCCTTGTTCGTCATCTTTCTGATTTTGGCCTACGGGTTCGGCGTGCAAAACAAGGTCATCCCCTTCGCCTTCCTCACGGGCGGGTTCTTCTCGGGCTTGTGTGGCTTTTTGGGCATGAAGACGGCCACGAATGCGTCGGCCCGGGCCGCGAACGCCGCGCGCAAGGGCCTGAACGACGCCCTGACCATCGCCTTCCGGGCGGGCGCGGTGATGGGTCTGGTCGTGGTCGGCTTCGCCCTGCTCGACATCTCCACCTGGTTCCTCATCCTCTACTATCTCTTCCCACCCAGCTTCTTTGGCGCGGCCGCCAGCCCCCTGCCTCAGATCACCGTGATCATGCTGAGCTTCGGCATGGGCGCATCGTTGCAGGCCCTGTTCGCCCGCGTGGGCGGCGGCATCTACACCAAGGCGGCTGACGTCGGCGCGGACCTGGTGGGCAAGGTGGAAGCGGGCATCCCCGAAGATGATCCCCGCAATCCCGCCACCATCGCCGACAATGTGGGCGACAATGTGGGCGATGTGGCTGGCATGGGCGCGGATCTGTACGAATCCTACGCCGGCTCCATTCTGGCGACGGCCGCGTTGGGCGTGGCCGCGATCAGCGTATTCGCCCCCGGCGATATCGCTTTGCAACTCCGCTATCTGGCCGCGCCAGTGGCCCTGGCGGGCATCGGCGTGCTGCTGTCCATCGTGGGCATCTTCCTGGTGCGCACCAAAGAGGGTGCGAGCATGGCCGAATTGATGGGCGCATTGGGCAAGGGCGTCAACGCCAGCTCGGTGGGCATCGCCATTCTGGCGGGCCTGGTGGTTTATATCTTGAAGTTGCCCAACTGGTGGCAGGTATGGGTGGCTATCGTCACGGGCCTGCTGGTGGGTATCGTCATCGGCAAAGCCACAGAATACTACACCTCGCACGCCTACAAGCCCACGCGTAACATCGCCAAAGCGGCCCTCACCGGTCCCGCCACCGTCATCATCGAGGGCCTGGCCGTGGGCATGAACTCGACCATGATCCCGGTGCTGGCCATCGCTGTGGGCATCTTCATCAGCTTCTATATCGTCGGCGGCGCGCAGAACACCCTCATGGGCCTGTTCGGCGTGGGCATCGCCGCCGTAGGCATGCTCTCCACCCTGGGCATCACCCTGGCCACCGACGCCTACGGCCCCATTGCCGACAATGCCGGCGGCAACGCGGAAATGTCCAATCTGCCCCCCGAGGTGCGGCAGCGCACGGATCAGCTTGACGCCCTGGGCAACACCACTGCGGCCACGGGCAAGGGTTTTGCTATCGGCTCCGCCGCCCTGACCGCGCTGGCCCTGCTGGCCGCCTATCTCGAAGAAATCCGCTATGGGCTGGATCATCTGGCCGGGATCACCGAGGTGAATGTGGCCGGAACCACTGTGCCCGTGGCGGAATTGAGCATGAAGCAGTTCATGACCTATTACGAGGTGACCTTGCTCAACCCGGCCGTGCTCATCGGCGTGTTTGTCGGCGCGGTCACCGCCTTCTTCTTCGCCGCCCTGACCATGGAGGCCGTAGGTCGGGCCGCTGCGGGCATGGTGGAGGAAGTGCGTCGCCAGTTCCGGGAGATGCCCGGCATCCTTGAGGGCAAGACCAAGCCCGATTACGCCCGCTGCGTCGAGATCAGCACCCAGGCTGCGCAGAAAGAGATGGTCATGCCGGCCTTGCTGGGGGTGGTCGCGCCCCTGGTGGTAGGCGTGCTGCTGGGCGTACCCGGCGTGCTGGGCCTGCTCATCGGCGGCCTCACCGCGGGCTTCGCCCTGGCCATCATGATGGCCAATGCAGGCGGCGCCTGGGACAACGCCAAGAAATACATCGAGGAGGGCGAGTTCGGCGGCAAAGGCTCCGAAGCGCACAAAGCCTCGGTGGTGGGCGACACCGTGGGCGATCCCTTCAAGGACACCTCCGGCCCCTCCCTGAACATCCTCATCAAACTCATGTCCATGGTGTCCGTCGTCTTCGCCGGTCTGGTAGCTTCCCTCTATGGCGGCTTCGGCCTGCTGGGCCTGTTCATGCACTAAGCCGCATTCCATCCAACAACCAAGCCCCGGAGCGTTCGCTTCGGGGCTTTTTGCTGTCCGGGAAAATGGTATTGACATTGGTGTTGGTGATGAAAAACTCTCCAGGCCAAAGTTGGCCGGGGCGGCAACCGGCGTGATGCGTGAAGACGTGATACGTGAAATCGTTACGCATCACGCATCACGTGTCATTGCCCTGGCTTCCCGCTCCAACATGGCCGCCAAGCATGTTCACCTGGTTTCGCGTGGACGCACCTTTTACCCCGCCAGCGCCCGCTCCGGCGCAGTCTCCTCTTCCGGCAGATAACCCTCGTTTTGCAGCAACCTGACGAAGTGCAACTGGGCTGCGGTGGCGGGCTGCATCGCGTTCTCCGCCATCCAGATGCTGTAAGTCATGATCATGTCAAGGATGGGGACGATTTTGATATTGCCGAGGCGCTTGCAGCGATCCGCCGCCAGTTTGGGTACGAATCCCACGCCGATGCCCTCCTCCACCGCCAGGATGACGGCTTCCGAATTGCCTAAGGTCATCACCGTGTGGAGTTCGTCCACGGATATATCGTGGCGGGCCAGGGCCCGTTCCATGGCCTGATAGGTGCCGGAGCCGGGCTCGCGCAAAATCAGACGCTCGCGCAGGAGATCTTCGGGTTGGATGGGCGCGCGTTCATGCCAGGGGTGATCGATGGGGGCGATGAGCACCACCTCATCATCGATGAAGCGATGATAGCGGATCTCACGGCGGGGGATGAGCGCGCTGGCAAAAGCCAGATTCACCTCACGCGTGCTCAAAAGCTCCAACACGCGATTGCGGGACCCCACGCGCACGGTGGCCTGAACGCCCGGATAACGCTCGATGAACCGGGCCATGAGGGGCGGCAGCAGATATTTCCCCGTCGTGGTCGAACACCCCACCACAAGGTGTCCCACAACCTCCCCGCGCAGGGAATTCATCATCTCCTCCAGCCGATTGCTCCGCCGTAGGAGATCTTTGGCCATAGGCAGCAGATAGGAGCCCGCCTCGCTGAGATGCACGCGCCGCCCCTGCCGTTCGAATAGTTTGACGCCCAACTGCCTCTCCAACGCGCGGATGCGCTGGGTCACCGCGGGTTGGCTGAGATGGAGCTCCTGGGCCGCCGCCGAGAAATTCTCGACCTCCGCCGCTACGACGAAAACCTGCAAATTATGCCAGTCGAGCATAGCAAATCTCCTGAAAAGGCGCTTCTGGCCAGAAAAATGAATTCACGTTTTCTTATATAAGCTTTCATTAACGATTTTAATAATAACTTATGATAAATGACAATGACCTAGATCATACTAAAAGCATAAATTTTCCTTATAAACTATTGCTGAAAACATTAAGCATAGCTTAATCGTATCGAAAACATTTATCAAATGCAACTATACACGTACCCCCTCATAGCGAAGCAAAAACCACGAAGCCACGACGACACGAAGGCGTGAAGGGTAAAAGTGGCAGGTAGCAAGTAGCAGGTGAAAAACGTCACCGCCAGAAGAACTTGCCACTTGCGACTTGCAAACCTGCATTCTCTTCGTCCCTCCCCCTGAGCGTAGCTCGGAGGGAGCCGGAGGGGGGCCGAGCCTTCGTGGCAAGACGTTTCGTTGGATACCTGTATAGTTACTATCAAATTCCGCAACGCTTCATTCCATGGAGGAGAAAAATGAATTCCAAAAACATCGTGACCATCACACTCGTCATGTTGCTGGCGTTGGCGTTGGCCAGCTGTGGCGGCGGCCAACAGGCCGAAGCGCCCGCAGCCCCGGCTGAAACCACCGTGGCCGAAGCGCCCACCGCCACGCCCGCTCCCCCCACGCCCACGCC
>JALXCB010000101.1 GCA_026991225.1 Anaerolineae bacterium
AACTGCGGCAATCCATCATGGATTTCATCCGCTACTACAATCAAACCGCTCGTCCAATCCGTTGGTCTTATACGGTTGAAAAACTGGAGCATAAACTCGGAAGCTATTTGTGAAACGCTGTACTTAGTAGTTACTCAGAACCATCCAAACGTATGGCAAATTGGCGATCCTCGTCCGCGCGTTTTATCATATCCCCATGCCTCGTTTGCTGATTATCGAAGATGATGATGACCTGCGCAAGGCCCTGAAGATGAGCCTGAAGCAGCAGGGATATGAGATCGCGACCGCGGCCACCGGCCCCAAAGGGCTGGAAAAGGCCCGATCCGGCGGCCACGATCTCATCATCCTCGACCTGATGCTGCCCGGCATGGATGGGCTCTCCCTGGTGCGGGCCTTGCGGCAAACATCACAGACGCCCGTGCTCATGCTCACCGCCCGCAGCTCGGAGATGGACAAGATCATCGGGCTGGAGAGCGGCGCGGACGATTACCTCACCAAGCCCTTCAGCCTGGGCGAACTCGTCGCCCGCATCCGCGCCCTGCTGCGCCGCGCCCATCCCCCCGCGCCCGCCCAATCCGACCGCCTTCTCTCCGGCGACCTCGCGCTGGACCTCATCACCCGCCGCGTCACCCTGCGCGGCCAGCGCCTGACCATGAGCCCCAAGGAGTTCAGCCTGCTGGCCGAGCTCATGCGCAACGAGGGCGCGGTGCTCAGCCGCGATCTGCTGCTGACGCGGGTGTGGGGATATGATTACGCGGGGAACACCCGCACGGTGGACGTGCACATCCGCTGGCTGCGGGAGAAGATCGAACCCGATCCCTCCCATCCCCGCTATCTCCAGACCGTACGCGGGGTGGGCTATCGGTTCGAGGGGCCGGTGGGCGAGGATGAGGAGGCGCAGGCGGCAAGTGGCAGGTAGCAAGGGGTGTGTCCCAAATTATTGGCGCGTTGCGCAACGCGCCCCGGAGGTGAACCTCCGGGCTAGAAATGACGCCCCCTTAAGGGGGCTTTCAGGCTGGCGCGTGTCAAAAGCCGGGTTCACCCGGCGTCGTTTTGTAGCCGGGCGCTTCAGCGCCGGGTGTGGGGGCAAAGCCCGCGCGCCAGAATTCCTGATGACAACGCGATTGGCCAAAAACTTAGGACGCACCCGTAGCAAGGGGCGGGAGGCGGACGGCAGGTGGAGTGAGTGGGCCGTAGCCGGGATATGGCTGCTGGCGGGGCTGCTCCTGCGCGTCTGGCAGTTCGGCTGGTATCCCCTGCGGGAGGATGAGGCGCTGTATGGCTATTGGGCGCGGCTCATCGCCTCGGGCCGGGACTCCATGCTGGAGCGGGTGGCTGTGGACAAGCCGCCTTTCTTCCTCTACGCCCTGGCCCGCTGGTTCCAGTGGTTCGGGGCCAGCGATGCGTCCGGGCGCAGCCTCAACGTCCTTCTCTCCTTCCTCACCCTGGCCGTCCTCTGGCGTCTGGCCCGACGCATCTACGGCCCCCGCGTCGGGCTGTGGTCCCTGGCCTTCTTCGCCCTCTCCCCCTTCGCCATCAGCTTCGCCCCCACCATGTACACCGATCCCATGCTCACCTTGTGGATCGTGCTGGCGCTGTGGGCCGCGAGCTATCGCTTGGGCCTGCTCGCAGGCCTGGCCCTGGGCATGGGCTTCGCCACGAAGCAAAATGCGCTGTTGTTCATTCCCCTGGTTTTTCCTGCATTGTTCTTAGGGCAACGTCCACGGTGGAAAGTAAAAGTCATCAGTAACCAGTTATCAGTAATCAGTGAACAGGCGCGGGATCGTTATCTGGCGCCACTGATCACGGATTACTCCTTACTGATGACTTTCCCCGCTGGATTCGGCTATCTCGTCTATAAAGTCTGGCAGTGGGACCATTGGCGCATCCTGCCCGCGGACATCCCCGACTTCTGGACGCAGGCGTGGCGCAGCTACGGCGGTTTGGGGCTGGTCGCCCCGTCCGATTGGCCCGCCCGCGTCGCGGCCTGGTGGGAGGTTGGGCGCTGGTGGGGCGGGTTTGCCCTCGGCACGGTCGTGGTTGCTGGTTTGGGGCTGGCGGCGGCGTGGGCCGCCTGGCGCGCGGTGAAAAGTCAAAGTCATCAGTCATCAGTCATCAGTCATCAGTTGAGAAAACCGTCACTCGTTGTTCTCCCACTGTTCACTGATAACTGCTTACTGATTACTGATTACTGGACTCTCCTCCTCGCCGGTTTCACCTTCGCCTACCTCATCCTTCACATCATCGTCAGTTTCCAGCCGTGGGACCGCTACCTGCTGCCCCTGGCCCCTCTGGCTGCCATGCTCTCCGCCCGCGGTGCGGTCACTCTCTGGGACGCCGCGCGGGCGTGGAAAGGGGTCTGGCGGTGGGGCGCGGCCGCGGCGCTGGCGCTGACGCTGGCCCTGGGCGCGGTTCGGGCCGCGACCGCCCGCATCCCCGTGGGCGGGGATCATGGTGCATACTCGGGCCTGCTGGCGGTGGCCGACTATCTGAACGAAAACGTTCCCCACTATCACGGCGTCATCTATCAGCGCTGGCTGGGCTGGCAGTGGAACTGGTATCTGTGGGAGCGGGAGGATCGGGTTTATTGGGCGGATGAAGCCATGCTGGTCGACGACCTGGCTTCCGACCGCTACGGCTACGCCCGCTTCGTCGTCTTTCCCGCCTGGCATCTGGATGAAAAACCGGCGCTGGACGCGGCCCTGGCTCCCCTGGGACTGCGTCTGGAAGAGCGTTTGCGGGTGAAGGATGGGGCGTCGGGCGAGCTGCGTTTCGTGGTTTACGAGATCGAGCCGCATATCCGGCTGCGATAGAGACTGCTTTGAAAATAGAGCCACGAAGGCGCGAAGGAAAGCGAAGGCACGAAGAAAAAAGACTGAAGACTAAAGATTATCTGCGGAAATCAGCGTTGCATCTGCGTCATCTGCGTTCTCATTTTCATCGGTATCGACGCGGGCCTGCCCGCCATCGGACTGCTTTGAAAATAGGATTCGGATCAGGATTAGGATTGAGATCGCCATGCCGACGTTGAGCGCGTCTGCAACGGGCGTGATGCGTGAAAACGTGAAACGTGAGATCGTTACGCATCACGCATTACGCATTACGTGCCTGGCTTCCCGCGCCCACCTGGCCGCGAGGCGTTTTCATTGGTATCGGCGAGCCTTTGCTCGTGGTGCCTGCTATGAGAATGGATTTGGGAAACCGGGAAACCGGTAGACCAGTAGACCGGCCGCCCCTGGCGTCATTCTGAATGACGGGGCTCAATCGCACCCGCCATCTTCCCCCTGCCTGAAGAATATGGTATGATCCTGGGGCCTTGATTCATTCAGGTACGCCCATCATGTTGCCAGATAAAAGGAAGCTTCAGAAAATTTCTCCTGCCGCCGTCGTCGAATCCAATCTCGAATGGTTGCTGGGTGAGGACCTTGCTCTGGTGCGAGGATTGATCCAGGATCGCACGCACACGGATTATCCTTTCGTGGATGAAGTGCTCAGCGACGTTATGCCCGATCATCTGCCTCGGGCTATCATCACTTTGGGAACCAGCCGACTGGGGCATGCGATGCAGGAGCATCGGGTGGCGTTGGCCGCGGCCATCGAAATGCTGCACATGGCCGTATCCGTGCACGAGTTCATTCCCCGCGGGGAGGTGACCATCACCGAGCATCAGCGGGTGCTCATGGGCAGCGCCATCCTCATCGGGGATTATTGTTTCAGCCAGGCGTCCTCATTGGCTGCGTCCACGGGCAACCCGGCTGTGGTGGCTGCGTTCTCCGACGCGCTGGCGCAGCTTTCGGAGCGCCGCGTCCAGACCCTGATCGAAACGCCCCACCAGCCCCACGCGGATGACGCCATCCTGTACGCAGCCGCGGCCGAGGTGGGCGCGCTGCTAGTCGGGCTGCCCAAGCCGCTGCGCTACACGCTGCGTGAGGCGGCCGCCTCCTTCGGCGAGGTGCTGTCCGATTCCGAGACCTCGGTGGCGGAGGCGTTCATGCACCTGGAGGCCCTGACCAAGGACTGGCCGGGCGTGAAACCCCTGAGCAACTGGCTGCGCACGCACCGCCCCGCGCCTTAGAGGCTGTTATGCACTTTGCCGCCCTCAAAGGTCAGGAGCGCCGCATCGGAAGTTGAAATTCGCCGTAACTACTAAGGTCGCGTCACCACTTTTTGCCACGAAGACACGAAGAGGACGAAGGCACGAAGTCTTTTCCCCTATTTTTCTTCGTGTCTTCGTAAAACTTCGAGCCTTCGTGGCTTCTTGCGGCCTAAAATCGAGGACGTTAGCAGTTACAATTCGCCGCAGATAACGCGGATTTCCGCGGATTTTTCAAAAGAATGGTAACTACTAAGGTATCGCTACCACTTTTTGCCACGAAGACACGAAGAAAACGAAGGCACGACGTATTTTTCTTTATTTTCCCCTTCGTGTCTTCGAAAAACTTCGAGCCTTCGTGGCTTCTTGTGGCCTGAAATCGAGTACGTTAGCAGTTACGAAGCGTGACTGATTTGTCATCTTTTGGGGAATGATTTTTCACGCGATTTTCATGTCGGGGTGCTAGGATGTGAGAAATATCGGTTGTTTTTCTGTCTAACCCTGGTTGCGTCTGCCGCGAACCAGAAAAGACATTTGTTCCACGCCAAGGCGACAGGGGGAAAGAATGGGATTCGCCAAGAAAAGTGGCCCCAAATCCCCATCTTCCAGACTCTGTGTTCTCGTCAGCTCTATGGCAAGCGTATCTTCAGGGAAGGCAAAATTGAGGCGTTCTAAAAATTCCATACCTTTATTTCTCCGGGAGAATACCATGAAATCCTTTGCTGGCTTCCTACTTTTTGCAGTGCTGGCCTTTGCCATCAGCCTGTTCTCCGGCGCCGCTTACGCCCGCAGCGGCCCCCAGATTTCGACCGACGCGTCCACGGTTGTCACTTCCCCCGCGGCGGGCGTCGATGATTTCGTGATCACGGTCAAAACCGACAACGCCGGACTTTCATCGGATACGCAGTTCACCATCCCCACCATCGGCGGCGGATACAACTACAATGTGGACTGCGACAACGACGGCGTTGATGAGGCCACCGGCGTGACTGGCGACTACACCTGCAACTATCCCAGCGCCGGTACATACATTATCCGCATCAAGGACAACTCCGGGATGAAAACCGGCTTCCCCCGCATCTATTTCAACGATAGCGGTGATGCACAAAAACTTCTGACCGTAGAACAATGGGGAACGGGCCAATGGACTTCGATGGCGCATGCATTTCATGGCTGCATCAACCTGACCGTTCCGGCCACCGACGCCCCCGATCTCTCCAATGTCACCGATATGAGCTCAATGTTCGAAGACGCCAGAGCCTTCGACCAGGACATCAGGGACTGGGACACAGCCAATGTCACCAACATGAGCAATATGTTCTGGAACGCCTGGCACTTCAACCAGGACATTGGGGGCTGGAACACCGCCAATGTCACCGACATGAGCGGCATGTTCTCCAACGCCTACGCCTTCGACCAGGACATCGGCGGCTGGAACACCTCCAATGTCACCGACATGAGTTACATGTTCGATGATGCCCGCGTCTTCAACCAGGACATCGGCGGGTGGGACACCGCCAATGTCACCGACATGAGCCACATGTTCCACAGAGCCTACGTCTTCGACCAGGACATCGGCGGCTGGAACACCGCCAATGTCACCGATATGAGCGCCATGTTCTATGATGCCAACGAGTTCAACCAGGACATCGGCGGCTGGAACACCGCCCATGTCACCGACATGAGCTACATGTTCTACGGCGCCTGGCGCTTCAACCAGGACATCGGCGGCTGGAACACTGCCCATGTCACCGACATGAGTTACATGTTCTACGGCGCCTGGCGCTTCAACCAGGACATCGGCGGCTGGAACACTGCCAATGTCACCGACATGAGCCACATGTTCTATGATGCCGACTCCTTCAATCAGGACATCGGTGAATGGAACACCGCCCATGTCACCGACATGAGCGCCATGTTCTACGGCGCCCGCGCCTTCAACCAGAACATCGGCGATTGGAACACTGCTAATGTCACTGACATGAGCGGCATGTTCTGCGGCGCCAGCGCCTTCAATCAGGACATCGGCGGCTGGAACACAGCCAATGTCACCAACATGAGCAACATGTTCAACAGAGACATCGCCTTCAATCAGAACATCGGCGGATGGAATACAGCCAATGTCACCGACATGAGCGGCATGTTCGAGGACGCCCACGCCTTCAACCAGGACATCGGCGGCTGGAACACCGCCAATGTCACCGACATGAGCAACATGTTCTACGGCGCCTACGCCTTCAACCAGGACATCAGTGGCTGGAATACCGCCAATGTCACCGATATGAGCCACATGTTCTCCCTCACCTACGCCTTCGACCAGGATATCGGCGGATGGAACACCGCCAATGTCACCGACATGGGCAACATGTTTGAGCGGGCTAACGCCTTCGACCAGGACATCGGCGGCTGGGACGTCACCGCCTTGACGAGCGCAGATGACATGTTCCGCAATGCCGCTCTATCCACCGCCAACTACGACGCGCTGCTTATGGGGTGGGATGCGCAAGCTCTGCAGCGCGGCGTGTGGTTCGATGGCGGCGCCAGCACTTATTGCAACGGCGAAGCGGCCAGAGCCGACATGATTTCGACGTATGGCTGGCATATTATCGATGGCGGGAAGAGCTGCCCTACGCCCACACCTACACCCACCCCCACCCCAACGCCCACGCCCGAGCGTTTGTGGTTGCCGATCATGTTTTCTCAGTCATAAACCAGGCTCGGCACGGAGTTTCCGCGCCCGTTGGCGAAGCCCCCTGGCACTGCGGGAGCAGATGCAACGCGCACATTCGGAGCTGGCAGCCGCGAGATATTGGCAAAACCAAAAAACCCCCGCCGGAGAGCCGGGCGGGGGTTCGATACAAGTCTCGGGGCCGTTTAGATCTCGTCGAGGGCGGAATAGCCGGGGCCTTCGGAGAAGAAGAGCGCGTTCAGCTCGATATCCTTCTCGTATTCCTCGGGCACATCTTCCTCGGGGAAGATCGCGTCCACCGGGCATTCGGGAACGCAGGCGCCGCAATCGATGCAGGTGTCAGGATCGATATAGTACAGCGGCCATTCATCTTCGGGGATGCCGGGGACAATGCACTCGACGGGACAAACGTCGACACAAGCGCCATCTCGGACACAAATTTCGGTAATTACATGGGTCATGATCTCTACTCCTTTTTATTGCCTCGGAGATCTCCGTTGATCTCGGGCAGAGTGGGATTGAGGAACGAAAACGATGCCAGGAAGAAGTTTTGAACGTCTATGAGGATTTTGTAGCAGATAATCCGCCAAATCGCAAATTTGTGATCAGGCGATGGTCGCCTTCAAAATTTGCCATGAATCATCCTCGATTTGTATCTGGTTGTTTAGCATAGAATGGGGGGTGTCGTCAAGTAAAATATGCGAACTGGCGCGGCCGTGGAAGATAATCGAAAAGGATCGTCGGGGAGGGCGCCAGCCCTCTGACGCGTCACGCCTGATACGCAATTCGGAGCCTTTGAGTTTCATCTCGAACCGGGTCAATCGATAGGCCCCGTCCCGATACGCCACGGTCTCCCCGTCGTCCTCATAGAGCCAGGAGACGCCCGTTCCCGGATAGATGTGCAGCTCCAGGGGCGCATCGGGTTTTTCCCCGACGAACTGCTGCACCGGGCCCATGGGCAACACCGCGCCCGCACGCACGAACAGGGGCACTTTGTCCAACGGCGCCTCCACCGTGATGACGCGTCCGCCCGCGATCCGCTCATCCGTCCAGAAATCGTACCAATCTCCCGCGGGCAGCGCCACCTCCCGCCGCCGCATCCCCTCCTCCAGCGCCGGGGCCGCCAGTAGATGGTCGCCGAACAGCCACTGATCGTCGATGGCCAGGAAAAGGTCGTCGGCCGGGTCCTCGAAAAACATGGGGCGCATCATGGGCATGCCGTGGGCGGCGTATTGCCAGAACAGGGTGTAGATGGCGGGCAGGAGCCGGTAGCGCAGTTCGATATATTTTCGACAGATGGCCTCCACCTCCTCGCCATAGCGCCAGGGCTCCTGCCAGGGCGTGCCCTTGGCGGTGTGGGTGCGGAAGAAGGGATGGAAGACGGCGGAGGAGAGCCAGCGGGCGTAGAGTTCGGGCGTGGGCGCGCCCACGAAGCCGCCGATATCGGAGCCCGTAAACGCCAGGCCCGACAGGCCCAGGTTCATCAGCATCGCGGGCGTGATGCGCAAATCCTCCCACGTGCTGAAATTGTCCGCCGTCCAGGAGCTGGCGTAGCGTTGGGTTCCGGCATATGCGGAGCGGGTGAACACCCAGTTGCGACGCTGGGGCCGCAGCCGGTCCAGCCCTTCCTTCGTGGCCCGCACCATCTGCATCCCATAGGCCGAATGCACCTGCCAGTGCTCCGCACCCCGCCCTTCCATCTCGTGCTGCACCCGGGCAGGAAAGGTCTTGCCGCCGAAGATAGTGGGCTCGTTCATGTCGTTCCAAAAGCCGTCGAAGCCTGCATCCAACAGCCGTTTGTACCAGGCTCCCCACCACGCCCGCACCCGCTCGCTGGTGAAGTCGGGGAAATAACATTCGCCCGGCCATACGGGCCCGTGAAAGAGGCTGCCGTCCGGCAGCTTGCAGAACACGTCTTTCCGGACGCCCTCCGCGCACACCTCGTAATTCATGTCCACCTTGATGCCGGGATCGATCATCGCCACGGCCTTGAATCCATCGGCGTGCAGGTCGGCGATGAGGCCCGGCAGGTCGGGAAACGCCTTGCGATCCCAGGTGAAACAGCGGAAGCCATCCATGTAGTCGATATCGAAGTGGATGGCGTCGCAGGGAATGCGGCGCTGGCGGAATTCGCGGGCGATCTCGCGCACGACGCTTTCGGTCTCGTAGCTCCAGCGGGACTGATGGTAGCCCAGGGTCCACAAGGGCGGCAGGGGCGCATGGCCTGTGAGATCGGCGTAGCGGGCCAGGACCTGCGCGGGCTCGGGCCCGAGCAGGATATCCAGCCGGATTTCATCGCCCAGGATGCGATACTCGATCCCGCCATCCTCCCGCAGCGTGATCTCGCCGTCGCTCATGCGGTCGAACAGCAGGCCAAAAGCCCGTCCCTGATGCACGCCCAGGAGGAAGGGAATGTTGATGTAGAGGGGATCCTTGCCGGGTTGATAGCCTTCGGGGTCGCGAGTGGAGAGGGCGTAGGTGCGTCGCTCCAGGGCGAGATGGAAAGCTCGCTCGCCCAACCCATACCACCAGACCGTCTCGGGGAAACGCTGATGGATCCGCCCGCCCTGCTCCTCCCAGACCAGCGCCTCCGTGTCCAAACCGAGGAGCTGACCCGAGTCATCCGCCCAGGCCAGGCCAAAAGGCGACCGGCGCAGGACCAGCGTTGCGGCCTCGGTCTTGAAGCGAATGGCGTCATCCGTCTCCTGCCAGGAGAAAGACGCGGGTTGGGCGGCTTCGGGCAGGGTGGCGTAGGAGAAGTAGGAAGGCATTTCCTCCCTGGCGACGATACGCACTCGCAGGATGTGAGGCGTGATGGCCTGCACCGAACAGATGCCGCGCGTCAACCGCAGCAACAGCCCATCCTCCATCGCCTCCACGCCCACGATATCCCCCGCGGGGCCCGGCAGGCCCGGGCCTTCGGGCCCGCCAAATCGCCGTTCCATGCGGGCCAGGCGGAAGGGATAGAGGACGGTGCGGGCGGCGTTGCTCGGGCCGATAAACTGAATGCCACGCGCGACCTCAGCCACAAGCTGCGATGAAAATCGGAGTCGTTCGATGACGCCCATAGCGGTTTCCAATGAATGCGAAAATGAGTCGGTGGGTGCGAAGATGATGATCCGCATTATCGTTTGAAATGTTCGAACCCGCAAATCCCTGGCTCCAGGTCTATCGGGTTCCATTTTCCGGGCGCCCACGCGATTTTCAATCCACCGCCCGAGCCGGGTGTGTCTCAATTTTTTGGCAAGACCTCCGGGAGGTGGTGTTAAACACCTCATTCTGACCAAAACTCTGTCGCCACCTCCCGGAGGTCGCCTGCAGCGCCAATTTTCTGGGACCCCTGATCCCGGACGCGTCCCAAATTATTGGCAGACACTTGCCGAGTAAACTCGGGCTCTTTAGGCGCTTCGCGCCGGTGGTCGCCCTTCGGCGACCATTTGTTGGCATAATTTTGGACGGCGTAGGCCGTCCACTGGCCGCAGGCCTGAAGAGTTCGACTTCAGTCGGCTGGATGACGCCAAATTCCTGGGACGCACCCCTGATCCCACTTGTATTGACAGTCAGGCTGATTTGAACTAAAATGAGGACGGCCAAAACGTTTTGGGAGATAATATCACTTATCGGCAAAGGATACATCCCGCCATGCCCGTGACCATCAAAGATATCGCCAAACGCACAGGCAAATCCATCACGACGGTGTCGCGCGCGTTGCACGGCTACGATGACGTCAGTCCGGAGACGCGAGAGATGATCGTGCGCACCGCGGAGGAGATGGGATATACGCCCAATCTGCTGGCGCAGCGGCTGCAGAAGCAGCGCACCGACACCCTCGGCTTCATTTTGCCCACCTTCGGCCCCCGCTTTTCCGATCCTTTCTTCAGCGAATTCCTGGCCGGCATCGGCAACACCGCGGGGGAGTATGGGTACGATCTGTTGGTGTCCACGCAGCCGCCCGGAGAAAAGGAGCTGGAGATTTATCGCAAGAAGGTGATGGGGCGGCAGGTGGATGGGTTCATCGTGGTGCGCACCCGGTGTCATGACCCGCGTATCCAGCTTCTGAGAGAAATGGGAACGCCCTTTGTGGCCTTCGGGCGCACGGAAGATGATCTGGATTATCCTTTTGTGGATGAAGATGGCGCGGCCGGGATGAGCATGTTGGTCGAGCATCTGCTGAAGCTGGGGCATCGACGCATCGCTTACATTTCACCACCTTTGGAGTACACTTTCGCCCGCGATCGGCTGCGCGGCGTGCAGGAAACCCTGACCGCTGCGGGCTTGGCTTTGCCCGAGGATTATCTCGTCTTCGGCGATCTCACCCAACGCAGCGGCCTGGCCGAGGCCGCCCGGCTGTTGAATCTGCCCGAACCGCCCACGGCCATCATCGCGGGCAATGATCTGATGGCCTTTGGGGCCATGAGCGCCGTGCAACAGCGGGGGATGCAGGTCGGGCGAGACATCGCCGTCGCCGGGTTCGATGATACGCCCATGGCGGAGACCGCACATCCGCCCCTCACGACGGTGCATCAGCCCATCTACAAGATTGGGCGCATGATCACCGAAATGCTCATCAAAATCATCCAGGGCGAACCACTCGAATCCACGCAAATCATCCTGAAGCCGCAGCTCATTGTTCGTCAGTCGTGCGGCGAATGAGGGGGGCGGGGGCTGGCAATGGTGGGGTAAGGATTAGGAATGACGCGATTTTATCCTTCGATCGCTTCCCATAATGAGCCAAATATGATAAACTGACCTTGATTCTTCAGCGTGTTCGCGCGCCCATTTTCCCTATTCATCCATCAAGGAGGTCGCAGACTTGGCAAAACAACCCCGTAAGAAAGGCAAGAAGTCCGACAAGATCGAGGTGGACGGCACCGTCATCGAGGCGCTGCCCAACACCATGTTTCGCGTCAAACTGGATAACGGCCACGAGGTCCTGGCCCACATCTCGGGCAAGATGCGCATGTACTACATCCGCATCTATCTGGGGGACCGCGTGCGCGTCGAACTTTCGCCCTACGATCTGACTCGCGGGCGCATCGTCTACCGTTACCGGAAGTAAATGCGTCGTCTTTGTTCTCACTTCATTCCTTTCACACTCAGAATTCATCGTCCATCCATGAGAATGGGCGGGTAGCTCAGTTGGCCAGAGCACTTCCCTTACAAGGAAGGGGTCAGGGGTTCGAGTCCCTTCCCGCCCACACGACCAGCCGTCATGCTTCAGCATGGACGGCTTTTTTGTTATACTTCCGCCATGACGAATCCCTACCGCCAACTCCCCAGCCTGGACGCGTTGCTGGCCCGGCCCGAACTGCGCCCGCTCATCGCCGAATTCGGCCGCGAGGCCGTGCGGGATGAAGCCCGCGGCTTGCTAGACGCCATCCGCGCGGCCATTCGCGCGGGCGAAGCGCCCCCGTCCGGGGATGCAATCGTCGTCCGGCTTCAGGATCGGGTGCGGCGGACCCTCGCGCCCTCCCTGATCCCGGTCATCAACGCCACCGGCGTCATCGTGCACACGAACCTGGGCCGGGCGCTGCTCTCCGACGCGGCCCAACGGGCCATGATGGAGGTCGCATCCAGTTACAGCAATCTGGAATACGATCTGGACGCGGGGAGGCGGGGCAGCCGCTATATCCACGCCGAAGCCCTGCTCACCCGGCTCAGCGGCGCAGAAGCCGCGCTGGTGGTGAACAACAACGCGGCCGCGGTCAATCTCGTGCTGCGCACGCTGGCCGCGGGCCAGGAGGTCATCATCTCCCGCGGGGAGCTGGTGGAGATCGGCGGCGGCTTCCGCATCCCCGACATTCTGGCCCAAAGTGGCGCCGCGCTGGTGGAGGTGGGAACCACCAACCGCACCCGCCTGGCCGACTATGAAAACGCGATCACCGAAAAGACCGGCCTGCTGCTCAAGGTGCATCAGTCCAATTACCGCATCGTCGGCTTCACCGAGGAGGTGGGGATTCGCGAGCTGGTGGGCCTGGCCCGCCGCCAGGAACGCCCCATGCCCGTGGTCAACGACCTGGGCAGCGGCACCTTCCTCGACACCCGGCCCTACGGCCTGGCCTACGAGCCGCGGGTGCAGGACAGCATCGCCGCAGGCGCGGACGTGGTCACCTTCAGCGGGGACAAGCTGCTGGGCGGGCCGCAGGCGGGCATCATCCTGGGGCGAAAGGAGATCATCGCCCGACTCAAACGCCAGCCCCTCACCCGCGCCTTTCGGGTGGACAAAACCACCCTGGCCGCGCTCCAGGCCACCCTCCTGGCCTATCTGCGGGGGACCGCAACCGAAGAAATCCCGGTCTGGCGCATGATCAGCGCGCCCGCGGAGACGCTGGCGCGCCGGGCCCGGGCCTGGGCCGACGCCCTGACCCAGGCGGGCGTGCGGGTCGAGCTGCGGGCCGGAGGCAGCGCCGTGGGCGGGGGTTCGCTGCCCGGCCAGACCCTGCCCACCACCCTGCTGACCTTGCCCACCGACCATCCCCATCGCCTGCTGGCCGCGTTGCGGGCGCACACGCCCCCCGTCATCGCCCGGGTGGAGGAAGACGCCGTGGCCTTCGATCCCCGCACCGTCCTGCCCGGGCAAGAGGCAGCCTTGCTAAACGGGATCAAACATGGGGTGAAGGTTCTGTTAGAGTAATCGATTGTCAAATAGAGCTTGTGCTTTTATAATAAAACGCGGTAACTACTAAGGTCTCGCCACCGCTTTTTGCCACGAAGATACGAAGAAAAACGAAGGCACGAAGTTTTTCCTTTATTTTTCCTTCGTGTCTTCGAAAAACTTCGAGCCTTCGTGGCTTTTCGAGGCATGAAATCGAGTACGTTAGTAGTTACAAAACGCGAGTTCATTTCTGTTTAACCAGCGCAGGAAACACACATGAGCACTCCCGCAGTCACCAAAACAATCCTGGAGCAAGTGCAGGAACTGCCTGAAGACTTGCAGTACCAGGTGCTTTCCTTTATCCAGTCATTGAAAACGACGCCGCCGAAAGGCGTTCCTGGAGAAGATATACTGAAGTTCGCGGGCATGATCCCGCCCGAAGAGCTCGATGCCATCGAAAAAGCGATTGAGGAGGATTGTGAGCGTATTGACGTCAATGAATGGTAACTACCTGTTGGACACCAGCGTCATCATTGCGTTTCTTCGCCGGGACAGTGACGTGCTGAATCAAATGCAAAAGAGGCAAAGCATCTTGATACCGATGATTTCTGTTGGGGAATTGTTTTATGGTGTATTGAAATCAGGATACGGAGGGAAACGGGAAGCTCATCTTCGCCAGTTTCTTGCGTCATCCGTCGTTTTGGGTGGTGACAGGGAAACAGGCTATTGGTATGCTTTCATAAAGAATCAGTTGCGCCAAAAAGGCCGTCTGATTCCAGAAAACGACATTTGGATTGGGGCGCTTGGTATGCAATATCAATTGATTATTGCCACCCGCGATAAGCATTTTACAGAAATCGATGGGCTGAACGTCGAGATGTGGTGACAATGGCTTCGGTGACCGCACGACCGCACGACCAAACGACTGCGCGACCAGACGACCAGACGACCGCGCGACCACTCGACCGCCGCGGCTGGCTTGCCCTGGTCCTCTTCCTGCTGGCCGCGCTCCTGCTCTATCTGGCCACCCTGGACAACGGCCTCGCGCCCGGCGACCTGCAGGGCGGGGACCTCATCACCCACCAGTACGCGCAGGTCCAGGCCCGGCCCTCCAACGCGCCCGGCTATCCCCTCTACACCATGGGCGGCTGGCTGTGGTTCCACGGCTGGCGGCTGCTCTGCCCCCGCGCCAACCCCGTCCCCATCCTCTCCGGCTACTCCACCCTGTGGGCGCTGCTGGCCCTGGCGACCCTCTATCTGCTGCTGTGGCGGGCCGCAAAGGGCAATCTCGTCATCACGCTGGGCCTCAGCGCCTTCTACGCGGTCACCTACTTCTTCTGGTACTACGCGGTCAGCACCGAGCAATACGCGTCCGCGGTCTTCCAAACCCTGCTCATCCTCCTGGTGACGCTGCTTTGGGATGAAGATGGCCGGGACCGCTGGCTCTATCTGCTGGCCTTTCTGCTGGGCCTGAGCCTGGCCCACATGGTGACCGTGCTCTTCATCGCGCCGGGCGTGCTCGCCTTCGTGCTGATGAAGGAGCCGGGCCTGCTCAAACGCCCGAAGCTCATCCTCCTCAGCCTCCTGCTGGCCCTGACGCCCCTGATCGCCTATGCCTATGTCTACCTGCGCGGCGCGGCCCATCCCGAATGGTGGGGCGAAGGGAATTGGAACTCCGCCTGGGACTGGTTCCTCAGCTTTCTCTCCACCCGCCAGGGCCGGGATGAGCTCACCTGGGCGCTGCTCCCCATCAACCCCGAACAACCCCGGCTGATTCTGGCCGAAGTGGGGCTTTTGGGACTGGCATTGGGCGTGGCGGGCTGGTGGCTGTGGGGGCGTCGCCACTTCGTCTTCTTCATCCTGACCGCGGTCATCTACCTGGTTTTCAGCTATATCGACCGCTTCGGCAACTGGTATCAGGTGATCATGCCCCTCTACCCGCTGATTCTGGTCGGGGTCGGGGTGACGCTCCGGGTTCTGTGGGACCGTTATCCCCACTGGTCCCGACGGGGGCTCATCGCGGTTGTGATCGCGCTGCTCGTCATCCTCAAGGCCGCGGACGCGTATCCGCGGGCGAATCAGCGCAACCGGCCGGGGGATACGGGCCTGGCGCCCGGCTGGGCCATCCTGAATCAGGCTCCGCCTGCGGACGCGGCCATCGTGGCCAGCGTGGAGGAGAAGCTGGCGCTGGATTATCTGACGGGCGTGTGGGGCGTGCGGCCCGATATCGAGGCCATCTCCACCGCCGAGATCGCCCAAGCCTTTGCTCAGGGCCGCCCGGTGCTGGTGACCGTCAACGCCGCGGGCTATGCCGCCGCGGAGAGCGGTCTGCCCCTGCGCTACACCGCATGGGGCCCGGGCCTGCTGCTGGCTGGCAATGGCGAAATCCCTCCATTGCCTGAGGATGGGCTCTCCCTGGTCGGCGCGGAGGTGGGGGATGGGCTGAAGCTGGCAGGGTATCAGGTGTTGTCGGGCGGGCCAGCCCCCTGGTGGGTGCGATTGGCCATCCAGGCCGAGGCCGCGCCCGCGCACGATTGGGCCATCAGCGTGCGTTTGCTGGCTCAGGGCCAGGAAATCGCGCAGGTGGATCATCCTGCACCCGCGTTGGGCTTTACGCCCACCACCAGCCTGCAACCAGGCGAGGTTGTCTTCGACGCTTTCGCCTTCTTCCCACCCGGGGACGCGCCCTCGCCCGACGGCCTGCGCATCATCTTCTACCGCCAGCTTGCCGACGGCGCCTTCCTCAACCTGACCATCCTCGAATTCCCCATCACCAAGGTGACCCATGTGGATATGGGGGGCGGGTAGCCCGTTGATTGAGATGAAAACGCCTTGCGGCCAGGGTGGCGCGGGAAGCCGGTCCGTGAAACGTAATGCGTGATGCGTAACGATCTCACGTTTCACGTTTTCACGCATCACGTCTGTGGCAGACTCGGCCAACGGGGGCTTCGAGTCATTTTTGCAAACCAACGCAACGCTATTTTCGGAACAGAGCGCTCAATCCGAGTAAATGCGCGTGTCGGGCTTGAATGCAGCCCATGAGAACCAGAAATGGTCGGCGTGGAGGATGGGCGTCAGGCGTTGGCCCGTCAGCGGGCCCGCCACGGCCGCGCCCAAAATGTTCCAGGCGCTGCCTGTCTCCGCATCCACGATATGCTCTCCGTTCCAGGAAAAAGTCAGGGATTGGCCGTCCAGTTTGGGATCGAAGACGCCGGTCGCGCCCACGTCTTTCGAGGCGGCGATGGTCCCCGCGTCCAGCGCGCTGACCGCGCCCGGTTCGTAGAACACGACGATTTCCTGGCCGCCGACCCGATCGTGCACGACACGCTTTTCGGCCAGCAGGTCGTAGGGATAAGCGACGTCCTCATCCCCTAGCGAGACCGTGACCACCCGGGCCATGGGCGGCAACCGCCCGTCCAGCGGGCCGTCGAACAGGAAGGGGCTTTCATCGATGGCGTCGTAGCCAGTGTAAGGATTGCGGCCATACGAGCGGTTGTAGCCCGTCTCCCGGGACAGCACGACGCCATCGGGATACGTGGCCACGAAGTCTTCGAAGCTGACGATGCTGGCGGGCAGCCAGGTGAGCAGCGCGCCCGCCATCTCGCCCACAATGCCCTCGCCCGTAAACTGCTGCCACAGGCTCTCGGTCTGACGATCGTACATGATCAGATCGGAGTTGCGCAGCAGGCCCGAGACGCCGAAATCGAACACATGGCTTCCATAGCGCCGATCGAAGGCAATGGCCGAATTGCACAGGGGACAGAAGGTGACGGCCACGGGGACGCCGCCGATGACGTCGTTGACGATCTCGTGCCAGATGAGGATTTGCAGCGGGTAGGCGCGGGCTGCGCCGTTCACCTCCAGGGCGATGACGGGCTCCTGTGCGCTCAACCATTCGCTGGCGGCTTCGGGCGAGATGAATTGGGGGGCGTCGATGGAGGGGATGCCGTCGCGGGGCGGGCCGCCCGACAGGATCTCGTTGTAATCGATGGTGTGTCGCGTCCAGTCGGTTTTCCAGTCGGCGGTCAGGGATTTCAGTTGGGGCGGGCGGTCATCCCCTGCGAGGAAGGTCGCGTCGCGGGGGATGGGCG
>JALXCB010000102.1 GCA_026991225.1 Anaerolineae bacterium
CAGCGGGCGCGCCAAAGCCCCGTTCACGGGGCGCTGTTTCTAGCCCGCAGGTTCACCTGCGGGTGTTCTGGGAGACCAGGAAATCCGGTCTAGTCCCAAGCTTTTTCAAGAATCCGTGCATTTTTCGTTTCCCGGCCCCGCCCGGAGCTGAAGCCTCCGGGCTACGCAACCACGCCGGGTGAACCCGGCTTACGGGCCAGCGGGCGTGCCAAAGCCCCGTTCACGGGGCGCTGTTTCTAGCCCGCAGGTTCACCTGCGGGTGTTCTGGGAGACCAGGAAATCCGGTCTAGTCCCAAGCTTTTTCAAGATTCCCGGTAACTGCTAACGTAGCCCTGTTCATTCGACACGGATACGAGGAAACACGGATAAAATCTTTTTTGAATGACTTCGCGCCTTCGTTTCCTTCGTGTCTTCGTGGCAAAAAAGGGGCGATTGGGGCCAACTACCTTAGCAGTTACGATTCCCGGCATTTTTCGCTTCCCGGCCCCGCCCGGAGCTGAAGCCTCCGGGCTACGCAACCACGCCGGGTGAACCCGGCTTACGGGCCAGCGGGCGTGCCAAAGCCCCGTTCACGGGGCGCTGTTTCTAGTTCTTCAAACCAACAACGCCGACGATAATCACCTGCCACCTGCCACCTGCTGATTGCCATCTCTACTTTCCCTTCCCCCCACCCAACCCATGACCGACAAGACCGCCCTGCTGAAAAAAGCCCTCATCAAAATCCAGCGGCTTGAGAAGGAACTGGCCCAGGCCCAACAGGCCCTGGAGCAGGCCCAATCCCAGCCCCAGGCCGCCGCGCCCGTGGCCATCGTCGGCATCGGCGTGCGCATGCCCGGCATGACGGGCCGCGGGCCCGACGCGTTCTGGCGCATGCTGCGCGACGGCGTGGACGCCATCTCCGAGGTTCCTTCCGACCGCTGGGACGTGGACGCGTACTACGACCCCGACGGCGGGCCGGGCAAGATGACCACTCGCTGGGGCGGCTTCATGCCCGAGGTGGACAAATTCGACGCACCCTTCTTCGGCATCTCGCCCCGCGAGGCGGAGCGCATGGACCCGCAGCAGCGGTTGGTGCTGGAAACCGCGTGGGAAGCCCTGGAGGACGCGGGCATCCCCGCCGAAAGCCTGGCCGGGCGCAAGGTGGGCGTGTTCATGGGCGTGTCCAACTTCGATTATTCGCGCGTCATGGGGCGGGGGGGCGACCTCAGCATCATCGACGCCTACATGGGCACGGGCAACGCCTTCAGCATCGTGGCCAACCGCCTGTCCTACCTGCTGGACGCCCGCGGGCCCAGCGTCGCCATCGACACAGCCTGCTCATCCTCCCTGGTGACCGTGCATCTGGCCGTGCGCAGCCTGCAGACGGGGGAAAGCGACCTGGCCCTGGCCGGAGGCGTCAACCTCATGCTCTCGCCCGAGCCCACCATCACCTTCTCCCAGGCGGGCATGCTCTCGCCCGAAGGTCGCTGCAAGACCTTCGACGCCTCGGCCGATGGCTATGTGCGGGGCGAGGGCGTGGGCGTCATCGTGCTCAAGCGTCTGGAGGACGCGCTGCGGGATGGCGACCACATTTGGGCCGTGATCCGCGGCTCGGCCGTGAATCAGGACGGGGCCAGCAACGGCCTCACCGCACCCAACGCCCAGGCCCAGAAGGCCGTTATCCGCGAGGCGTGGGCCGCGGCCGGGCTGGAGCCGAAGGACGCGGGCTATATCGAGGCCCACGGCACAGGCACGAACCTGGGCGATCCCATCGAGGCCCGCGCCCTGGGCGAGGTGCTGGCGGGGCGGCCGCCCCAGGAGCCCGTGTGGGTGGGGTCGGTGAAGACGAATATCGGGCATCTCGAGTCGGCCGCGGGCATCGCTGGCGTCATCAAGACCGCGCTGGCCCTCTATCACGAAACGATCCCGCCCCATCTCCATTTCAAACAGATCAATCCCCACATTCCCATCGACGAACTCCCCCTGGCCATCCCCACACAGCGGATTCCCTGGCCCAAAGGGAACGGCCCCCGCTACGCGGGCGTCAGTTCCTTCGGCTTCGGCGGTACCAACGCCCACATTGTGCTGGGCGAGGCACCCGACGCCCCTCCCCCCGTCGTGGAGGAGCGCCCGGGTCACGTGCTCGTCCTCTCCGCCCGCGACGACCGGGCGCTGAACGAGCTGGCCGCGGCCTACGCCCGCTTCCTGGACGAGCGTCCCGATCTGGCCCTGGGGGATATCTGCTACAACGCGGCCACGACCCGGTCGGCGTTGGAGCGGCGGCTGGCCGTGAGCGGCCTGGATCGGGCCGAGATCAAGGCCCGGCTGCGCATCGCCGCCGGAGGCCAGGCCGCGGCCGGGGTGAAGCGGGGACAGGTGCGGCGGGGCGAGCGCCGCCGCGTGGCCTGGCTGTTCACGGGCCAGGGAGCGCAATATCCGGGCATGGGCCGGAAGCTCTACGAGAGCGAACCCGTGTTCAAAGACGCTCTGGATCGCTGCGCCGCCATCCTCGACAGGCATCTCGACACGCCCCTGTTCGACGTCCTCTTCCCCGACGACCCCGAGGACGCCCGCATCCACGAGACTGCCTACACCCAGCCCGCGCTCTTCGCCATTGAATACGCGCTGGCCGAGCTGTGGCGCAGTTGGGGCCTGAAGCCCGATTTCGTGCTGGGTCACAGCGTGGGCGAGTATGTGGCCGCGGTGGTGGCGGGCGTCATGAGCCTGGAGGATGGCCTCAAGCTCATCGCCGCCCGCGGGCGGTTGATGCAGGCCCTGCCCCGCGACGAGGGCTCTATGGCTGTCATCTTCGCGCCCGTGGCCGAGGTCGCGCCCGCGGTGGCCCCTTACGCGGAAGGACTGGCCGTGGCGGGCGTCAACGGCCCCAGCAACACGGTGATCTCGGGCCGCAAGGAGCTGGTGGATGAGGTGGCCTCCCAGTTTGAGGCCCAGGGCGTGCGGGTGCGCCGCCTCAAGGTCTCCCACGCCTTCCACTCGCCCCTCATGGCCCCTATGCTAGATGAGTTCGAGGCCGCCGCCCGCACCATCGCGTACAAACCTCCGACCATTCGCCTCGTCTCCAACGTCACCGGCCAGATCTTCGAGCCGGGCCAGGTTCCCGATGCGGCCTACTGGCGGCGGCACGTCATGGCCGCGGTTCAGTTCGAGGCGGGCATGCGGGCGCTGGCGGCGAAAGGCGCGCAGGTCTTCCTGGAGGTAGGCCCGCATCCCGTGCTCATCGGCATGGGCAAGCGCATCCTGGAGAAAAACGTCGCCTGGGTGCCCTCCCTGCGCCGGGATGAGGACGATCTGGCCATGATCCTCGACGCGGCGGGCGGACTGTTCACCGCGGGCGTCGAGTTGGATTGGGACGCGTTCTTCCGCGGCCCGCGGCAGCGCATCCGCCTGCCCCTCTACCCCTTCCAGCGCCGCCGCTACTGGCTGGAGACGAAGCCCGCGGCCTCGCTGGTCGTCGAGCAAGAGCTGGTTTCGGGCGTGATTCAAGTATTAGATGAAGATGGCAACGTCCGCATCCAGGGAGACCGGGTGAAGCTGGCCCGGCTGGCCGATGGCCGTCAGGTGCTGTTGCTGGAATCGGAGGAGGAGGCCGAACCCGAAGCGCCCGAGGTTGTGGAGGAGGCCGCCGAGGCGAAAGAGGACATTATCACGCCCGAACTGGTGCGCAACACCGAGGGCGAACGCCGCCGCGTCGTTCTCACCGCCTATCTGCGGCAGGAGATCGCACGCGTCCTGCGCATGACCCCGGCGGAGATACCCTCCGACCAGCCCCTCATCTACCTGGGCATGGACTCCATCATGGCGGCGGAGTTGAAGAACGCGGTGGACCAGGCCCTGCAGATCGCCATCCCCATCGAAGAGCTGGTGAAAGGCCCCAGCCTGGACGATCTGGTCGCGGTCATCTTGCCCCTGATCGAGCAAGCGCCGACCGGCGTTCCCCTCCGCCGTTACGAGGAGGACCTGCCCGAATATCCGCTGTCTTACGGCCAGCGGGCCATGTGGTTCCAGCATCAGGTCTCGCCGGACAGCATCTTCAATCCCACCTACGCGGCCCGCGTCCGGGCGCCGCTGGACGTGGAGCGGCTCAAGGCCCGCTTCGACGCCCTCTTCCGCCGTCACGACTCCCTCCGCACCCAGTTCTTCACCGTCAAAGGGGAGCCCCGCCAACGCATCGTGGATGAAATCCCGCCCTATTTCCATCGGGTGAACGCCCGCGGCTGGGATGACGTGCGCCTGCATCAGACCCTGGCCGAGTGGGCGCGGCGGCCCTTCGACCTGGTGAACGGGCCGCTGCTGCGGCTGGTGGCGTTCGAGATGGGGGATGAGGATTATGTGATTTTGCTCAGCGCCCATCATATCGTGGTGGATCTGTGGTCCCTGGCCGTGCTGCTGGGCGAACTCAGCGTGATCTGGCCCGTGGAGGACCCCGAGGCCGCGTTACCCTCCGTCCCGGTCCGCTATGTGGATTTCGTGCGCTGGCAACTGGAGATGCTGGAAAGCCCCCAGGGCGAGGAGCTGTGGGCCTATTGGAAGGAGCGGCTGGCGGGCGAACTCCCTTTGCTCAACCTGCCTACCGACCATCCCCGTCCGCCCGTGCAGACCTTCCGCGGGGCCACCAAGACCCTGAAGCTGGGGCGCACCCTCAGCCAGGCCATCAAGGACCTGAGCGAGCGGCACGGGGCCACCACCTACATGACCCTGCTGGCCGCGTTCAAGGTGCTGCTGCGCCGCTACACGGGCCAGGAGGATATCATTGTGGGCACGCCCACCGCCGGCCGCACCCAGCCCGCGGTGGAAAACGTGGTGGGCTACTTCGTCAACCCCGTGCCCCTGCGCTCCGACCTGTCGGGCAATCCCCGCTTCAGCGATTTTCTGCGCCAGGAGAAGGAAGTCGTGCTGGGCGCGCTGGCGCATCAGGATTATCCCTTCAATCTCATGGTGGAGAAGCTGGCGCCCGAACGCAGCGCCGCGTACACGCCCATCTTCCAGGTCATGTTCGTGCTGCAGCGGGCCCACCGCCTGCACGAGGAGGGGCTTTCCCAGTTCGCGCTGGACGCCGAGGGGCTGGAGATGGACCTGGGCGGCATCCCCCTCACCTCCATCCCCATCGAAGAGCAGAAGACGCCCATGGACCTGACCATGATCATGGCGGAAACGGGCGAGGAGCTGGCCGCATCCATCACCTACAACACCGATCTCTTCGAGGAGCGCACCGTCAACCGCATGCTCCGCCATTTCCAGATGTTGCTCCACAGCATCGCGGATGGTCCCGAGCAGACCATCGGCGAGCTGCGGATGCTGACCGAGGCAGAGAAGCGCACTCTCATCGAAGACTGGAACCACACCCGCGCGCCCATCCCCAACCAGACCTTCCATCAGATCGTCGAGACCCACGCCGCCCGGCGCCCCAACGCTTTAGCCCTTACCTTCGAGGATCAGCGCCTCACCTACGGCGAACTCAACGCCCGCGCCAATCAACTTGCCCACCTGCTCATCGCCCGCGGGGTGAAGCCCGAGACGCCCGTGGGCATCATGCTGCCCCGCTCGCTGGACATGATCGTGGCCATGTTGGGCGTGCTCAAGGCGGGCGGCGCCTACCTGCCCATCGATCCCACCTATCCGCCTGAGCGGATTCGGTTTATGATTGAGGATTCGGGAATTGGTATTTTGCTTTCGCAATCGGATCTGAGTAAACAGTTTTCAGTGTTCAGTGTGCAGTGTTCAGAAGAAGCGCGGGCGTCCTCACTGAAAACTGAACACTTGACCGATGGTCACCAAGCCGCCCGGGCATCCTCACCCACCCCTGAAATCCAGGTCATCTGCCTCGATGAACTGAATACTGAACACTTACCGACCACCAACCCCAACGTTTCCCTCTCGCCCGACAACCTGGCTTACATCATCTACACCTCGGGCAGCACGGGGCGGCCCAAGGGCGTCATGCTGCACCATCGCGGGCTGGTGAATTTCATCCTGGGCCAGCGCAAAGTGTACGGAGGATCGTCATCGAGCCGGGTGTTGCAATTCGCCTCCTTCAGCTTCGACGCGGCCACCTCCGAGATCGTTTGGGCTCTGGCCAATGGCGGATCGCTCCACCTTGCCCGCCGTGAGACTCTGCTTTCTGAGAAGAAGCTGGCCGAACTCATGCAGCGCCACGACGTCAACGCCGCCATCCTGCCTCCCACCATCCTCAAGGACTACGACCCGGGCCGATTTCCCACTCTGGCCACCGTGGTTTCTGCGGGCGAGGCCTGCACCTGGGATATCGTGGAGCGATGGCTGCCGGGCCGAGTCTTTCTCAACGGCTATGGTCCCACCGAAACCACCATCGGCCCCACCGGATATCGGGTGCGGGGCATTTTGCGCGACACCGCCACCGTGCCCGTGGGGCGGCCTCTGTACAACGTGCGCGTCTATCTGCTGGATGAGTTCCTGCAGCCTGTGCCTGTGGGCGTGCCGGGTGAGATCTACATTGGCGGGCCGGGCGTGGGACGAGGCTATCTCGGGCGGCCCGAGATCACGGCCGAGCGCTTCCTGCCCGACCCCTTCGCCTCGGAACCGGGCGGGCGCATGTATCGCACCGGCGACCTGGGCCGTTGGCTGCCGGGCGGCGATATCGAATTCCTGGGCCGGGTGGACTTCCAGGTCAAGATTCGCGGGTTCCGCGTCGAGCTGGGCGAGATCGACAATCTGTTGCTCAGGCATCCTGCCGTGGAAGACGCCTTGACCCTGGCCCGCACCGATGCGCCCGGCGGTCCTTGCCTGGTGGCCTATGTGCAACCCAGGCCGGGCGAACGTCTGACCGCGGGCGAACTGCGGGCCTTTCTGGAAAAAGACCTGCCCGACTACATGATCCCCTCCCACTTCATGATCCTGGACGCGTTCCCCCTGTCGCCCAACGGCAAGGTAGACCGCAAACGCCTGCCCGTGCCCTCGGCCGACCGCCCCGAGTTGGCCACGGACTACGTCCCGCCCCGCAACGAGACCGAGCGCAAGATCGCAGCCATCTGGCGAGAGGCGCTGGGATTGGACAAAGTGGGCGTCAACGATAACTTTTTCGAACTGGGCGGGCATTCCCTGCTGCTGGCCAAAGTCAACGAGCAGCTTGAGCAAACCTTCGATCAATCTTTCAGCATGGTGGACCTCTTTCGTTATCCCACCATCGCCCAACTGGCGAAGCGGGTGTCTGCGGATGGCGGCGCCAGAAAATCGGTGAGCGCCGAGGCCAGGGAACGGGCCGCGCGCCGGGGCCAGCGCCGTCCTCCTCCGCGACGCGTCAGAAGATGAGCCTTTGTCAACTTTTACAAAGTTTGGTATGATTTCGCTTAGGAAAACAGATTCCATTTTCGGTAGATTTCGAGCCAGGAGCGATTTGTTTCCGTTGATTTTTCGTAACTATACAGGTATCCTGCAAAATGTTCTACCACGAAGGCTCGGCCCCCCTCCGGCTCCCCCCGAGCTACGCTCAGCGGTAGGGGCGAAGCCACGAAGAAAACCTGAATTATTTCCCCTTCGCGCCTTCGCGTCGTCGCGTCTTCGTAGTTTTTATCTTGCTATGATTGGGTACGCGTATAGTTACGATTTTTCAGCGCTGACGATGGGGCATCCGTTGTCCCACTCACTATGCACTATCCAGATTGCAAGTAACTAAGGTCGTCCCCCGAAAACCACTAAGACACTGGACACTGGCGTTTTTTTGATCTTGACACGAATGAACACGAATTTCACGAAAAAGAATAGGAAAAATTCGCCAAATTCGCTTAATTCGTGTCGAAAGATGGCGTGAAAAGCGACCGAAATAAGTTTCGCCAGACTCCAGTAAGACACAAAGGCGCAAAGGGAATTGATACATTTTTTCGTCGTGTTCTTCGTACCTTTGTGTCCTTTGTGGTTTGTTAACCGGGGTGCGTTCGCAGTTACGATCGCAAGCGAAAACATTCCCATTTTCCTCCTGGCAAGCGTAGAGGGGTGGTGCGTTATTCATCCAGGAGACGCTTCCGCAGGGCGGCGAGCGTCCGCACAGTGTTTGTTTTCTACGTAGAATCGGCTTTCCTGAAAAAAGGCTACGAAGGCGCGAAGGAAAAAGATAAGATTTGGAGGGGATTTTCTCCGTGAATCCCCTTATTTTTTCTCTGTGTCTTCCGTGTCTCCGTGTTGAAAAACCTTTTTGCAGTGCATCCAGAATCTCTTTATGAGCGATCTCAACTCGAATCCAGACTATTACGACGACTCCCAAGAGCGCGGTCAGCACTACGACATCGCCGTCATTGGCATGGCGGGGCGCTTTCCTGGTGCACAGGACCTGGAAGCCTTCTGGCGCAATCTGACCGAGGGCGTCGAGTCCATCCATTTTTTCACCCGCGAGGAGATGGAGGCCGCCGGGGTCGATCCCAAGCTGCTTGACCATCCCCACTATGTGAACGCGGGCGGGCATCTGGATGGCGCCGATCTGTTCGATTCGGGTTTTTTCGGATTTTATCCTCGCGAAGCCGATATTCTCGATCCCCAGCAGCGCATCTTTTTGGAGACGGCGTGGGAAGCGCTGGAGCGGGCGGGGTACAATCCCGATACGTACAACGGGCTCATCGGCGTCTTCGCCGGGATGAGCATGAACACTTATATCTTTTACAATCTGATGCGGAACCGGCTGGTGCGGGAGACGGTGCAGCCCTACCAGCTTCCCCTGAGCAACGACAAGGATTTCCTCACCACCCGGGTGTCCTACAAGCTCAACCTGCGCGGGCCCAGCGTGGCCGTGCAGACCGCGTGTTCCACCTCCCTGGTGGCCGTGCATCTGGCCTGCCAGTCCCTCATCAATTACGAATGCGACATGGCCCTGGCCGGGGGCGTCTCCGTGCGTATCCCTCAGAAATCGGGCTATCTCTACCAGGAAGGGGGCATCCTCTCGCCCGACGGCCATTGCCGCCCCTTCTCCGCCGACGCCAAGGGCACGGTCGCGGGCGAGGGCGTGGGCCTCGTCGTGCTCAAGCGTCTGGAGGACGCATTGCAGGATGGGGACATGATTTACGCTCTCATTCGGGGCACGGCCATCAACAACGACGGCGCCGGCAAGGTGGGCTACACCGCGCCCAGCGTGGACGGCCAGGCCAAGGCCATCGCCACGGCCCAGGTGCTGGCCGGGGTGGACCCATCCACCATCTCCTACATCGAGGCCCACGGCACGGGCACCATGCTGGGCGATCCCATCGAGATCGAGGCCCTGACCCAGGTCTTTCGGGAGCACACCGATGAGACCGGCTTCTGCGCCATCGGCTCGGTGAAGGCGAATATCGGGCATCTGGACGCGGCCGCGGGCGTGGCCGGGCTGATCAAGACCGTCCTCGCCCTGCACCACAAGCAGATTCCACCCTCCATCAACTTCACCGCGCCCAATCCCCAGATCGATTTCGAGCACAGCCCCTTCTACGTGCAAACCCATCTTTCCGACTGGATGACCCACCGGCTGCCGCGGCGGGCGGGGGTGAGCTCCTTCGGCATGGGGGGCGCCAATGCCCATGCCGTGTTGGAGGAAGCGCCCGAGCGCCCGCCCTCCGGCCCCTCACGCCTCTGGCAACTGGTGACCCTCTCCGCCCGCACGCCCGAGGCCCTGGAGCAGGCCACCGACAATCTGGCCACCCACCTGCGCGCCCATCCCAACCTCAACCTGGCCGACGCGGCCTATACCCTCAAGGTCGGGCGCAAGACTTTCAAATACCGGCGGATGCTGGTGGCCCGCACCACGGACGAGGTCGCCGCCATCCTCGAAGCGCGGGACCAGGAGCGGCTTTTCGACGCGGAGGAGGAGTTCGAGGGGCGGCCCGTGGCCTTCATGTTCAGCGGCCAGGGCGCACAATACGTGAACATGGCCCGCGATCTCTACGAAAGCGAGTCCATCTTCGCCGAACAGGTGGATCGCTGCGCCCATCTACTGCGGCCCCATCTGGGGCTGGATATCCGCGACCTGATCTTCCCTCCCGCCGGGGAGGAGGATGCGGCCGCGGCAAAGCTGAAGGAAACGCAATACACCCAGCCCGCGCTCTTCACCATCGAATACGCGCTGGCCCAATTGTGGATGCACTGGGGCGCGCAGCCCGAGGCCATGATCGGCCACAGCATCGGCGAATACGCGGCCGCCACCCTGGCGGGCGTCTTCGAGCTGGAGGACGCCCTGGCCCTGGTCGCAGCCCGCGGGCGGCTGATGCAAAGCATGCCGCCGGGCGCCATGCTCAGCGTGCAAATGTCCGAGGCCGACATCGCCCCCTGGCTGGCGAAGGATGACCGCCTCTCCCTGGCCGCGGTCAACGCGCCCGGTCTCATCGCCGTTTCCGGGCCTTTCGAGGCCATCGACGCCCTGGAAAAGGAGCTGGACGAGGCGGGTTACGGCGTACGGCGGCTGCACACCTCCCACGCCTTCCACTCCCACATGATGGCGCCCATCCTGGGCGAATTCGAGGCCCTAGTGGCCCAGGCCCGTCCCCAGCCCCCGCGCACGCCCTTCATCTCCAACCTCACGGGCGACTGGATCACGCCCGAGCAGGCCACGGACCCGGCCTATTGGGCCCAGCACCTGCGCCGGGCCGTGCGCTTCGCCGAGGGCGTGGGGCGCTTGCTCAGCGAAAGCGCCATGGTGCTGCTGGAAGTGGGGCCGGGCAACACCCTGGCCCGGCTGGCCCGCTGGCACGACGCGGCCACGCCTGACCACATCATCCTGTCCTCCCTACGCCATCCCCGCGTGTCGCGCCACGACCAGGCCTTCCTGCTGGAGACCCTGGGCCAGCTCTGGGCCGCGGGCGTCAGCCTGGACTGGGACGCGTTCTACGAGAACGAGCGGCGCTACCGCATCCCCCTGCCCACCTACCCCTTCCAGCGGCAGCGTCACTGGATCGAGCCCGATATGGCCGGGCTGGAGCTGTCCGCGGCGGGCCTGGAGGATGGCGCCCTGGCCAAGCGCAAGGACGTCCGCGAGTGGCTCTATGTGCCGTCCTGGCGCCGCGCGCCCATCGTTGGCGATCTGCCCCCGGCCAACGGCGACCACGCACCCTGGCTCATCCTGCGGGATGAACTGGGCGGGCCGCTGGCCCAAATCCTGGAGGAAGCGGGGTATCAGGTGTTGCAAGGCCGTCCGGGCGAGGGCTTCCGTGTGGAAGCAGCGGGGCGCTTCACCCTGCGGCCGGGGCATAGCGGCGACATCCTGGCCCTCATCGCCTATCTCGACGATCACGGCCTGCTGCCCGAGACCATCGTCATCGCCTGGAATACCCCCGAAGATGATTTCGATAGCGCCCGCCGCCGCGGCATCGCCACCTTCATGTTCCTGGTGCGGGCGCTCTACGAACGCAACATCACCCAGCCCCTGCGGCTGATCTTCATCGGCCATCTGGCCTTGGATTTCGCGGGCATGTCGGAAATGCACCCCTTCCAGGCCATGGCCCTGGGCCCGTGCAAGGTGGTGCGGGAAGAGCTGCCCAACATCCGTTGCCGCTTCCTCGACATCGCCGTGCCCGAGGAGGAACGCGCCCGCCTGCGGCTGGCCCGCAAGGTGGCCCGCGACATCCTGCTGGCCGATGACATTGTGGCCGCGTATCGGGGAGGACGGCGCTGGGTGCAGACGTTCGATCCCCTGTCCGCGCCCGTCAACGGTGATGCCCGTCTGCGCCCCCGCGGCGTCTATCTCATCACCGGCGGTCTGGGCAACATGGGCCTGCTCTTCGCCCGCTATCTGGCCGAGAAAGTGGGCGCGCGGCTGACCCTGGTGGGGCGCACGCCCCTGCCCCCGCGGGAGCAGTGGGACGCGACCCTGGACCGGGCACTGCCCGACGACCCCATCGCCCGCAAGATCCGGGCGGTGCGCGAGCTGGAGGCCCTGGGCGCGGAGGTCCTGGTCCTGGCCGCGGACGTGGCCGACGAGGACGCCATGCGCGCGGTCATCCAGCAGACGGTGGAACGCTTCGGCGACCTGCACGGCGTCTTCCACGCCGCGGGCGTCGTGGGGCTGGACGCGCTGGCGCCCCTGGCCGAGCTCACCGAGGACATTTGCCATCTGCACTATCGGGCCAAAGTGTTGGGAACCATGACCCTGGCCCGGGCGCTGGCAGGCCGCGAGCTCGATTTCGTGCTGCTTCAATCCTCGCTCTCCACCATTCTGGGCGGCTATGGGATGGCCGCGTACGCGGCCGCCAACGCCTTCATGGACGCGTTCGCAGCCCAGCAGTCCCGCCGCACGGGCGTCCCCTGGATGAGCATCGATTGGGATGGCTGGGCCTTCGAAGATGGCGGGATGAACCACGCGCCCCTGGGCGCGTCCGACCTGGCCATCCTGCCCGAAGAGGGCCTGCAGACGCTGGAACAGCTTCTGGCCTACGACGATCTGCCCCAGGTGGCGGTCTCCACCGCAGATCTGGACGCCCGGCTGGCCAGGCTCTATCCCACCGAGGAGGAAGAGGCGGCCTCGGCGGGCGAGGAAGAGGCCGCCGCGGTCAGCGCGGGGCTCCATCCCCGGCCCGACCTGGCCACGCCCTTCGTCCCGCCCGAATCCGATCTGGAAAAGGACATCGTCGCCCTGTGGGAACAGACCCTGGGCATCGGGCCTATCGGCGTCCACGATGACTTCTTCGAGTTGGGCGGGCATTCCCTGCTGGCCACGCAGATCGTCTCCCGCCTGCGGGATCGCTATCACGTCAGCCTGCCCCTGCGGCGGCTGTTCGAGAGCCCGACCGTGGCGGGACTGGCCCAGCTCATCCTGGAGGAACAGGGCCAGGCCGGGCACGATACCGCTTTCCAGCCCGAGATTCAGCCCATCCCCAGGGAGGGGGACCTGCCCCTGTCGCCGGGGCAGCAGCGCCTCTGGTTCCTGGACCAGCTCGAACCGGGCACGCCCCTCTACAACAATTTCTCCGCCATCCGCATCCAGGGCGAGATATCCATCCCCTTGCTGGCCCGCAGCCTGAATCACATCGTCGAACGTCACGAGATTTTGCGCACCACTTTCCATGAGGTGGGAGGCAAGCCCGTGCAGCGCATCCACGACCACATGCCCGTGGACCTGCCCGTGCGTGACCTCAGCGACACGCCCGAGGACGAGCGGGAGGCGCGCATCCGCGAGCTGGCCATCGCCCACGCCCGCAAGCCCTTCGACCTGACCCGCGGGCCCCTGCTGCGGGCTGAGGCCCTGCGCCTGGGCGAAGATGACCACGTCCTCTTCTTCACCATGCACCACATCGTCTCCGATGGCTGGTCCGTGGCCGTGCTCATCGAGGAGCTGGCGACCATCTACCAGGCTCTGGCCGCGGGTGAGGAGCCCGACTTGCCGCCGCTGCTCATCCAGTATGCGGATTTCGCGGCCTGGCAACTGGAACGCGTCCGCTCCGAGGAGATGGCCGAGCAGATCCGCTGGTGGGAGGAGCAACTGGCGGGCCTGGAGCCGCTGGAGCTGCCCACCGACCGTCCCCGCCCGCCCGTGCAGACCTCCAACGGCGCCAATCTCTGGTTCGAGCTGCCCCGCGAGGTGTATGAGCGGCTCAACCAACTGGCCCAGAAGGAGGGAGCGACGCCCTTCATGGTGCTCACCGCGGCCCTCTCGACCCTGCTGCACCGCTACACCATGCAGGATGACATCGCCCTGGGCACGCCCATCGCCAACCGCACCCGCGTCGAAACCGAGGGACTCATCGGCTTCCTGCTCAACACCCTGGTGCTGCGCACCGATCTCTCGGGCGATCCCGCGTTTCGGGAGCTGTTGGCCCGGGTGCGAGAGACGACCCTGGGCGCGTACGACCACCAGGACGCACCCTTCGAGATGCTGGTGGACGCGATCCAGCCTGAGCGCGACATGAGCCGCACGCCCCTCTTCCAGGTGATGATCGACCTCCAGCCATCGCAGCTTTCGCACCTCGATCTGCCCAACCTCACAATCTCCCTATTACGTATTGACGACGGCACCTCCAAATTCGATATGGCTTTCTCCCTGGAAGACACGGGAGAGACCATTTCCGGCTACGTCAATTATAACACAGACCTGTTCGTTGAGGCGAGAATCCAGCGGATGGTGGGGCATTTCATCCGCCTGCTGGATGCGGCCACCGCCTCGCCCGATCTCCCCATCTCGCAACTGCCTTTGCTTGGCCCGGAAGAACTGGCCCGGCTGGATGCGTGGGGCGGTCTGGCCGAGCGGGCGAGGGTGGACGCGCCCGACCTGCTGGCCCAGTTCCAGGCCCGGGTGGCGGTCGCGCCCGACGCCCCCGCGGTGGTGCAGGATGACATGACCCTCACCTACGCCGAGCTGGACGCCCGCGCCAACCAGCTCGCCCATGCCCTCATCGCTCGCGGGGTCGGCCCCGAGCAGACCGTGGGCATCCTGCTGCCGCGCACGCCCGACCTCATCGTCGCCCTGCTGGGCGTGCTCAAAGCCGGCGCGGCCTTCGTCATCCTCGCGCCCGACTATCCCCAGGCGCGGATGGAGTACATTCTGGAGGACAGCGCCGCGAAGGTTGTTATCAGTAATCAGTTATCAGTATTCAGTAATCAGTCAGAGGGCCAGAGGTCAGAGGTCAGAAGTCAGAAGTCGGAAGCCGGAAATCAGATATTGGACATTGGACGTTGGACATTGGACGATATTACGCATTACGCATTACGCATTACGTCCGAAGAAGTCACTTCCCAGCCAGCGACAAACCCTCACGTCACCATCCACCCCGCCAACGCCGCCTACCTTATCTACACCAGCGGCACAACCGGCCAGCCCAAGGGCGTGGTCGTGGAGCGGGGCCCGCTCTCCCACCACATCGCCAGCATCCGCCAGACCTTTGGTATCACGCCCGAGGACCGGGTGTTGCAGTTCGCGGCCCTCACCTTCGATCAGGGCCTGGAGCAGGTGTTCGTCACCCTGACCACGGGCGGGACCCTGGTGCTGCGCGGGGAGGAGGTGTGGCCGCCCGAGGCCTTCGCGCCCTTCCTGCGCCGACACGGCGTCACGGTCATCAACCTGCCGCCCGCCTACCTGGCTCAGGTGATGCACGCATGGGCGCAGGACCCTGACCAGGTGGCTGAGACCGACCTGCGGCTGATCATCTCGGGCGGGGAGGCGCTTACGCCCGAGATCGTGGACATCTGGCGGGAAAAGCTGCCCCGCGTGGCCCTGATCAACGCCTACGGCCCCACCGAGGCCATCATCACCGCCACCACCTACGAGGTGCCCCGCGCGGCCAACGGCGCTTCGCCCGCAGCCGCATTGCCCATCGGCGGGCCCGTCCCCCCGCGCACCGCGGTCATCCTCGACCGCTACGGCAACCGCACGCCCATCGGCGTCCCGGGCGAGCTCTGCCTGGGCGGCGACGCCCTCGCCCGCGGCTACCTGGCCCGACCTCGCATCACTGCCGACGCCTTCCGCCCTGATCCGTTCATCGCAAAACTCCCTCCCCCGAGCGCGAGCGCAGCGAGCCTCGGGGGAGGGCCGGGGAGGGGGCGTCTGTATCGCACCGGCGACCTGGCCCGCTTCCGCGAGGATGGCGCCATCGAATTCCTGGGCCGCATCGACCATCAGGTCAAGGTGCGGGGCTTCCGCATCGAGCTGGGCGAGATCGAAGCCGTGCTGGAACAGCATCCCGACGTGGAGCGGGCCGTAGCCCATGTGCACGAGACCGAGCAGGGCAAGCAGATCGTGGCATACATTGTCAACACCAACGGCGATCTGCCCGCCCTCTCGGACCTGCACGAGCATCTCAAGGCCCGCCTGCCCGGCTACATGATCCCCGGCATCTTCATCCCCCTGGATGAACTTCCCCTCACCCGCAGCGGCAAGGTGAACCGCAAAGCCCTGCCCTCGCCCGACGGCCAGGGCCAGCGCCTGACCTCGGGCCAGGCGTATGTCCCGCCTTCGACGCCCGTGGAAGAGGACCTGGCCCGCATCTGGGCCGAGGTGCTGGGCGTGGAACGGGTCGGCATCCACGACAACTTCTTCGAGCTGGGCGGGCATTCCCTGCTGGCCACGCAGATCGCTTCCCGCGTGCGGGAGCTGTATGACGTGGACGTGCCCCTGCGCTCGTTGTTCGAATCCCCCACCATCGCCCAACTGGCCGCGCTCATCACCGAGGCCATGTTGGAGGATATCGAGGAAGAGGAGCTGGATGACCTGCTGGAGCAACTGGATGCGCTGGACCTGGACGACCTCGACATCGATGGCATCTCGGAAGATGAGCTGCTGCGGCTGCTGGGCGAGGAATGAGGAATGAGGGCAAGAACACCCGCAGGTGAACCTGCGGGCTAGAAACAACGCCCCGTCAACGGGGCTTTTCGGGCCGACGCCCGTCCCAGCCGGGTTCACCCGGCGTCGTTTCCTAGTCCGGAGCTTCAGCTCCGGGTGCGGGCTGGTCTCCCGGTCTCCCCACCCACTGAAAACCGAACACTGAACACGAAAAACTCTCACCACCCATGCCCGACCGTCTCGACCGCCTCTCCCCTGAACAGCGCGCCAAACTGGCGAAGCTGCTGGCCGCCAGGAAGCGCAAGCAGCAAACGCGCAAACTCACCATCGCGCCCCGGCCCGACCGGGACAGCTATCCCCTCTCCTTGCAGCAGGAGCAGCTCTGGCTCATCGACCAGCTTGAGCCGGGCAATCCCGCTTACAACATCAACGCCGCGGTGCGCATCATAGGCCCGCTGGCGCCGTCCATCCTGCGGGAGAGCTTCCGGCGGGTGCTGGAACGGCATGAGGTGATGCGGGCGTGGTTCGACGCGTCCGAGGGATGGCCCCGCCAGAGCATCAGCGACTCGGTCGAGCTGGACATCCCCCGCCTCGACCTGCGGGAGCTCACGCCCGAGGCCCGGGAGGCCGAGTTCCAGCGGCTGGCCGAAGACATGGCCGGGACCCGCTTCGACCTGAGCCAGCCCCCGCTGATGCGGGCGGCCCTGGCCCGCATGGACGAGCACGAACACATCTTCCTGCTCACCATGCACCACATCATCGCCGACGGGTGGAGCATGGGCGTGCTGGTGAAGGAATTGGTGAGCGTCTACGAGGCCCTGGCCGCGGGCCGCGAGCCCGACCTGCCGCCCCTGCCCATCCAGTATGCGGATTACGCCTGGTGGCAGCGGCAATGGCTGGAGGGCGAGGACTACGGGCGTCAGCTCGCGTTCTGGAAAGAGCAGATGACGCCCCTGCCCCCGCCCCTGCAACTCCCCAC
>JALXCB010000103.1 GCA_026991225.1 Anaerolineae bacterium
CCTGCTCATATTCCCGAACCACTTGGATTCGGAATGCTTCACTATACCGCTTGTAGACCTTTTTGGCCATCTTGTTTATGCCTCCTTTTTGGCTTTGTGGCATAAACATATATCAGGACGGGTCAGCAAGCTGACTTGCCACTTGCGACTTGCCACCTGCAAACGCTTCTTTTTCTCTTTGCGTCTTGGCGGCTTTGCGTGAGATGCTTGTTGGCATCGGCTAGGAATCGCGTGAGCCCCTGGTTTGAACCTTGGGCTCATTTTTTTGAGACACTGGGGAGAGAGCGTGCGGTTATACTGGGGCATCCACCAGGCGTGCAACCATCTCAAATTCGGCTCGTCATAATGTCATCCCCACCTTTCACCCCTCGCTCTTCCTTTCTCGTGCGTTTCTGGCGTGAACCCCACCCCTTTTTTGGTGACGAACAGGGCGTGTGGAGAGCATACGTCCAACACATCGATAGTGGTGAAAGCGCGCATGTGGAAACCACCCTGGATTTGGTCGCTTTTTTTGAAAAATGGATGGGACCATTGGCATCCGATGCATCCATCAACGTCACTCATGCGGACAGGAGCGAAACATGAAGCGCATCGCACAACTCATCTCACTCATGACACTCATCTTTCTGTTGGTTGCGTGCGGCGGCGGAGAAGGCGCGTCCGAACCCGTTGCTTCCACGGCGCCCGCGCCCGCGTCCCAGTCGGATGAAGCCGCCTCCCTTGAGATCCTGGAAGCCGCCTTCGCCCACGGTCTGGATGACAACATGGGGCCGGTGGAGCCAGGCAACGAGTTCCAGCCGGATGAGACCGTGTATCTCTCCATTACGCTGAAGGGTAAGCCCAAGGAAGGCATGGTCTCCGCCCGTTTCATGTACGGCGACCAGGAGATCGCGGAAGCTTCGGTGGACCTGGCCGACGCATGGAAGGAGGATGGAGCGGTTTTCGCCATCGGCGGCAACGCCCAGGTGGGCTTCACCCTCACCCACGATCAGCCCTTCCCGCCTGGCGACGAGTACAAGGCCGAGCTCTATCTCAATGGCGATCTGGCGGAGGAGTATCCTTTCCAGGTGGTGGACGAAACCAGCGGCGCCACAACGCCATCGGGTGAACACACCGTCACCATCCACGCACTTTGGTACGCCACCGATGCGTCCGGCAAGGCCTTTGGCGGCGTCAGCCCCGTGCGGGTGAGCGTGCGGCCCAGCCAGAACAAGGAGCTGCGCGTCGGCTTCTTCGAGGAGGAAGTGGGCGGTCTGGGCCCCATGTGGCGTTCCGCCGGCTGGACCGCGGTGGTCGTGGCCAGCCAGTTGCTGGGCGTGGACCCGCGCGATTACGAATTCTCCTACTCTGTGGGAGGCCGCATCGACGGCCCCAGCGCGGGCGCCTACATGACGGTCGCCACCCTGGCCGCGTTGCAAGGGCATGACGTGGCCCAGGACATCTTCATGACTGGCACCATCAACCCCGACGGCACCATCGGCCCGGTGGGCGGCATCCCCCAGAAGATCGAAGGCGCGGCGGAGAACGGGGCGCGTATGGTGCTCATCCCCGCCGGGCTGCGCTACGACTACGACGCGGCCACCGGCAGGCAGGTGGACGTGGTGGAAAAGGGGCGCCAGTTGGGCCTGGAGGTGCGCGAGGTCAGCACCATCTTCGACGCCTACCAGTTGCTCACGGGCCAGCAGTTGCCCCGTCCCCAGGTCGTTAGCAGCTCCCCCCAGCTGCCCCCGCGCGCGTTCGACCGCACCCGGGCCAAAGCCCAGGAATGGATGGCCCGCTATCAGGACGCCCGGGGGCGATTCAACAGTCTGGCTCCCGAAATCGTTGACTTCTTCTCCGACGAGATCGCGGCGGTGGATGCGGCCGCCGTCCGTGCAGACAACGCTCTGCAGCAGGGGCTTGCCGCAGTGGCCTATTCCCGGGCGGTGGAAGCCACCGTCCAGGCCCAGGTGCTCCTCCTTTTGGGCGAAATGATCCAGCGCTACGCGGCCACCGAAGACGTCCAAACGCTGGCGGATTATCTCATGGCCACCCAGTCCACCCTCACCGAGCAAGAAGCCTTGCTCGATCTGCTGCAAACGGAAAATCCCCGCTCGGCCAGCGATTATGTGGCCCTGTTCGACGCCTACACCAGCATCGGTCAGGCCCAGGGGCTCATCGTCCTGGCTAATGACGCCATCCAAAACCTGGTGAACAACGCCGCCAACATGAACGACGAGGATTTCATCGGTCAGCTCATGGAGATTTCCGCCTATTACGTGCTGGCCAGGGACTTCGTCCAGCTTGCTCGCGACAGCGTGGATATCGGTTTTGGATACGGTCAGGATCAGGACATCCCGCAGGAGCGGATCGACGCCATGGCCGGGCTTTTGCGCCACGCCGCGGACGCCAATCTGGATTACTTTGACAGCGTTATCGTGCAGGACCTGGCCGACGCCTGGAATGTCCATCCCAACGTCGCCAAACAGGCGCTCATGTCTTACGATTGGTCCTATCTCTTTGTGGAAGCCTCCTCCGTGGGGGTCGAAGCCCTGAGCGCGGGCCTGAGCGATCCTGTGGAGACGACTCGCCTGAAGCTGGGGAACAGCGTCAGCAACTACGCCCTCACCTCCTCCCTGTTGGCCAGGCACTACGCCCTGGGCGCCCAGCTCGATCAGGATGGCAACATCGTGGGCATCACCCGGGAGCGGGCCCTAGCCGACATGCTGGACCTGGCGGACCAGCGGGCGCGCGAGCTCATCGCCCTCAACGGCGACGACGTCCCCGTCATGGCCGTGCTCTACTACGAAAACGCCCGTCTGGAACGGCAGGGCGGGCCGGAAGAGCAGCTTTCCGCCTTACAAGACTACTGGACCGCGGCCACCCTGGCCACCGTCCAGGCCTATCTCTCGGGCCGGTTCGGGCAATGAACTGTTTGAAAATAGCATGTTCGTCGACTACGAAAAGATCGCCAGCCCCACGCTGGGCAAGTTTGCGACGGACGTGATACGTGAAACGCGAAACGTGATAGCCTTACGCATCACGCCTTACGCATCACGTGACTGGCTTCCCGCGCCGCCCTGGCCGCGAGGCGTTTTCATCCGCATCACACCTCAAACCTGATTCGGAGGCTCATCTCATGCGTTTCATCCTCTTTTCCCTCACCCTGTTTCTGGCGCTGGTTGGCGTCATCGTCGTCGCCGCGGCCGCGCCCGCCAACACGCCGCCCACAGCGGATTTCACCATCGATCCCTCGCAGGGCGTCGTGGGCACCATCTTCTTCTTCGATCCCATCGCCGTCTCCGACGCCGAAGACTCCGACGCGTGGCTCTTGGTGCGTTTCGATTTCGATAGCGATGGCGCGTGGGACACCGCCTGGCTCAACCCCACCAACCCGCCCTACAACTTCACCTACGACGCCCCAGGCGCGTATCAGGTGAAGATGGAAGTGAAGGACACCGGCGGTCTCACCGACACTAAGGTGAAAACCCTGCAGGTGGGCGATCCCGGCAACAACACGTCGCCCACGGCTAAATGCACGGCCACGCCCGCGTCCGGCCCGCCCGGCACGACCTTCACCTTCAGCGCCGCTGGCAGCAGCGACGCACAAGACCCGGTTTCGGCTTTGAAAGTGAAGTGGGACAAATGGGGGGGCTTCGATTTCCGTGATCAAAATTGGCAGCCCGCCACCCAATCGGTGACCTTCACTTACGACAGCATCGGCGTCCATGAAGTGGATATGGTGCTCATGGATACAGGCTACCTTATGGACGCGACCACATGTTCGGTGGAAGTCATCCCCCCAGGAGGCAATGATCCACCCACCGCCCGTCTGGAAATCCGCCCTGCCACAGGGACCATCACCACCACCTTCACCATGGACGTGACCGGGAGCAGTGACGATCACGACGCCATCGCCGATATGAGCGTCCGTTTCGATTGGACCGACGATGGCGTTTACGACACCGGCTGGCTCAATGCCTCGCAACTGTGGACCAATACCTACAGCGATGTTTGGGGACGGATCACCGTGCGGGCGCAGATCCAGGACAGCGGCGGTCTCACCGACGAAGCCACACAAACCATCGTGGTCACCACGCCCTATCACATCTTCCTGCCGATGGCGATGAAATAAGTCACTTCGCAGGTGGTCGGCCCAAATCGCCTTTTTTGCCACGAAGACACGAAGAGAATGAAGGCACGAAGCCTTTTCCCATATTTTTTCTTCGTGTCTTCGCAATACTTCGAGCCTTCGTGGCCTCTTGCGGCCTAAAGTCGAGGACGTGAGCAATAACTTTGCCACAGAGATACGAAGTCATTCAAATCAAGGAGGTGCATCATGCTGATACGCATCCGCCACAAACGATTTCTTTTCATCTCTTTGACCATCGTCGGCCTTGCTCTGGGCGTGGGGCTCCCCCGCGCAATGGCTGACAGCCCCGCCAGGTTCCAACAGCCCCGACGCGTTCAAGTCAACCAGGGCGCGTACGATTCGTTGGTCGTCGGCGTGCCATTCGAAGACATTGGCCAGGTGAAAGACGCGGGCGGCGTCAATGTCATTCCCGGCTCGGCCACTGGATTGACCGCCCAGGGGAGCGAGGGTTGGAACCAGGACAGCCCCGACGTTCTGGACGTGGCCGAATCGCAGGATAACTTTGGCTATGCCCTGGCCTCGGGGGACTTCGACGGTGACGGGTGGCCCGATTTGGCCGTCGGCGCGCGTGGGGAGGCGATTAGCGGCGAGGATGCCGCAGGCCTCGTTCAGGTTTTTTACGGCGACGGCGCTGGCGGCCTCACCGCCGCCGGAAATGAAGGGTGGTATCAGGGATTTAACCTGCCTGGCTCTCCCGAAGCATACGACCACTTCGGAGACGCCCTCGCGGCGGGCGATTTCAATGGCGATGGCTATGACGATCTCGCGATCGGCGTGTCAGGCGAAGACAATCAGCGTGGCGGCGTACAGGTGGTGTATGGCTCCCCCTACGGCCTCGCCGCCGCCGGAAATCAGTGGTGGAATCAAGACAGCAGCGGCGTCATTGGCGGCGCGGAATCGGGCGACTGGTTCGGCGGCGCTCTGACCGCCGGGGATTTCAACGGCGATGGCTACGCCGATCTGGCTGTGGGCATTCCCTACGAAGATGTGACCATTGGCTCCGACACCTCTATGGACGCGGGCGCGGTCCAGGTGCTTTATGGCTCCTCCAGCGGCCTGACCTCGGCCGAAAATCAGCTCTGGTATGTAGGCATGACCGACATCCCCGGCCCGCCTGAAGATGGGGCTGAATTCGGATACGCCCTTGCCGCCGGGGATTTCAACGGCGACGGCTATGATGATCTGGCTATCGGCGCACCTGACGAAGATGTGGGCGCCGAGCCCCAATCGGGCGCGGTGCGCGTGCTGAACGGCTCCTCCAGCGGGTTGACCGCCACGGGCATACAGATTTGGCACGAACTTTCCTTCAGCTCCAATCGCCATTTCAGAAACTTTGGTCGAACCCTGGCCGCTGGGGATTTCAACGGCGACGCCTTTGTCGATCTCGCCATCGGCGCACCCTCCACCATGCTGGGGGAAGCCAACTTCGCCGGAGGCGTGCAGGTCATCTACGGCACTCCCATGGGGCTGACGGGGGATCAGAGCCAATGGTGGGATCAGGACAGTCCCAACATCCCGGGAGCTCCCGAAGAAAATGACTTTTTTGGCGACGCCTTGACGGCTGGCGACTTTGATGGGGATGGCTTCGCGGATCTGGCCATTGGCGTGCCGGGTGAAGATCTGGGTCAAGTGGAAGACGCCGGCGGCGTCCAGGTCCTTTACGGAAGCAGCGATCGACTGACCGCCACAGGCAATCAATGGTGGGACCAGGGCTCGAATATCGAAGGACAGGTGGAAGCAGGTGATGGTTTTGGTCAGGCTTTGGTCGCGCTCGCCAAAGCCGCTTCCACCGCTTGCCCCAACGATCCCTATGAACCCAACGATTCCCTCGCCAATCCCTACGACGCCTCCCCCGACTTCCAACAATTCGGCGGGCTGCAAATCATGGATGACGCCTACATTTGCCCATCCGGCGATCAGGATTACTACGTCTTCCCCGTGGCCGACGGCGAAACCATCCACATCGCCCTCTCATCCCTGCCCGCCGACTATGATTTAGAGCTTTTCGATCCCAACGACGACCTCGTCGCCACCTCTTACAATACCGGCCTCCAGGATGAAAGCATCACTTACACCGCTTCCGGGTCGGGCTGGTTTACCATCAGAGTATGGGGATGGGCGGAAGACGCGTGGAGCGCGACCGATGGCTATTCCATGCAGGCGTACCTTACCGATGCAAATACGCCAACGCCTAACCCCACAGCTACGCCGGGCGCTACCCCAACCCTGATTCCATCGACTCCTACGCCAACCCCAACTCCGGTTCCTTCCACCCCTACGCCAGGCCCAACCCCCACGCCCGGCAGCTGTCTTGATCCTTACGAGCCCAACGATGATTTCGATAGCGCCACCCCTCTCCTTCCCGAAGCCGACATCAGCATCTTAGCCTACATCTGCGACGAACAAGACAGCGATTGGTTCAAATTCCCGGTCACGGCGGGCGACACCTTCAACATCGACCTGACCAACAACTCGCTCAACGCCGATTATGACCTGTGGCTGACGGATCCTCAGGGCAATCTGGTGACCTCATCCACCAATTCAGATCAGGCAGACGAGCACATTCGTTTCACAGCCGCGACAGGAGGCGACTACCGCGTGTCGGTCACCAGCTATTACGGGTATGATACCGAGTATCCTTACCTGTTGCGAATTCGACTGGAGCGCGCTTCGTCCCGATCCGTCATCTATCTCCCGGTCCTTCTGGCTCGATAAGACATCCTCCGGTGCAGCATGACGCTGGCCCAGGGGTTCAAAACGCCCCTGGGCTTTTTTATGCCGAAACGTAACTACTAAGGCGTCGCACCACTTTTTGCCACGAAAACACGAAGAAAAGCAAAGGCACGACGTGTTTTTCTTTATTTTTCCTTCGTGTCTTCGCAAAACTTCGAGCCTTCGTGGCTTTTTGCGGCCTAAAGTCAAGTACGTTAGCAGTTACGCCGAAACGCTTGTTTGACACAACTTGAGAACTGAGGCATATTTTTGAGTATGAAAAGCCGCCTGTTCATCTTTCTATTGCCGTTCTTGCTTTTGGGATGCTACCCCGCCATGGTCCACTCCGATAGCGTCACGCGCGTCCTGTCATCAGTCCCCTTGCCGCCGGGCGACCCTCTAACCGGGACGGGCGATGTGGCCCGCACCCTGCTCACCGCGGACCAACTGCTGCAAGGCTTCGATGACGCGTCGCCCGTGGACGAATCGGCCCTGGCCCTGCCTGCGGAGGCGGCTCAGCCCACCCAGACCTTCGAAGGCGCGCTCACCTTTCTGGATGAGGCCGATGTCGGGAACTATCAGATCTATCAGGACGATTACAATTACGCCAGCGATCCCCAGCGTTTCCATCTGCCCGAGTTCGAATTCTCCTTCGTACAGCATGGCAGCCATCTCATTCCCACCCAGCGCGGCCGTATCGTCACCAACCATCCCTATTGGGACTATCTGCTCAGTCCGGGCCGGGTGTGGCGCGAAAACGGCGACAACGGCTACATGCGGGCGGCCATCCCCTTCGCCCTGCTGCAGAAAAACCAAAACTGCACCCACAATGGCACATTCATGTTCCTCTTCAACGGGAATGAAGTCTCCCACGTCTGGTATCAGATCGCTCAGGAGACATGCATCTACTTCAAGGCGGATATGTGGGGCTTGCTCACAGCCTCCTACCAGCCCCAGACCTTGCCCGACGCCGATACGATCCGATCCGATTACGTGGATGAACTGACCGCCCGCCTGCCCGTCAAGCCCCTGTCCGCCCTGCGCGAGCCATTTCCCGACGTGAACCTGGACAGCTTCGGGGCCGGTCTTACTCCCGAACACGTCACCCTCTATGGGCTCGTCGTGGATGACGTCATCTACATGTCATCCTGCCGCACCCGCTACGGCGATTACGGTTATTGTCAGGAGATGCGTCACGCTTCCTATTCCACTGCCAAATCCGCGTTTGCGGGCATGGCGCTCATGCGTCTGGCCCAGCGAGACGGCCTGGCCGTGAAGGATGCACGGATTGCGGACTACGCGCCCGAGGCCGCGTCCGCCGCGGGCGATTGGAGCCAGGTCACCTTCGGCCAGACGCTGGACATGGCCACGGGCAACTACCAGTCCAACGCCTACATGGTGGATGAGAATAGCCCGGACATGTCGATTTTCTTCAATGTGGAAACGTACAGCGACAAGATCGCACAGGCCTTTTCCTGGCCCTACCGCCAACCGCCCGGCCAGCAGTGGGTCTACCACACCTCCGATACATTCATCCTCGTCCGGGCCATGCAAAACTACCTGGGCTCCGACATCTTCGATTTCCTGGTGCAGGAGGTGTTGCGGACCATCGACGTCGGGCCCGGCGCGCACAGCTCGGCCCGCACGTCGGACAATAACTGGCAGGGGCAGACGTTCGGCGGCTATGGCCTGTGGTGGATTGCCGACGACGTGGCAAAATTGGCCGGGCTCATGCACCGGCAGGGGCGCAGCACCGATGATACGCAATTGCTGCATCCGGGCATGGTCGCCGCGGCCATGCAGCAGGACCGCCATGATCCGGGCCTGGACACGGATATCGGCGACCGCTATCACTTCGGTTTTTGGGCCAGCCACTATACGCCCGACGTCGATCCCGCGTTCGAATGCAGCTTCTGGGTTCCCTACATGTCGGGCGCGGGCGGCATCGTCGCACTCATGCTGCCCAACGGCATGACCTATTTCTACTTCAGCGACCACGGCGAATTCGCCTGGCTGGACGCGGTGAAGGAGACCCACGCCATGCGCTCCCATTGCCGCTTTCCTGTGACCATCGCCCGCTCGGGCGCAGATATCATTCTCACCTGGCAAGGGCGAGGGCAGGACGCGGCTTACCGGGTGTGGCGCAGCCCGCAGCCCGATTTCATGCCGGGCGACCCCAACGCCGCCCTCCTTGCCACCCTTGCCAATACCGATGGCGAGATGACCCATATCGACCCAAACCATTGCGGGGACCCCCAGACGAATTACTACTACCGCATCGAAGCGCTGGACGATCAGGATGTGCGCGTGGGGCTTTCGGCGGCGCTGGGCGAGTTCGATGTCGCTTTGACGCCGGGGACGCCCTGAGGCTCTTTGGCGGCCCGCTCCTTTTGGTGTACGATTAGGGCGTCCTGAACGACTATTGTTCACTGAATACGCACACCTCCAAGGAGCCATAAACCCATGTCGAAACCCTTCCCCGTCACCGATGCCGATTTCCGCGAGAAGGTGTTGGAAAGCGATCTGCCCGTCATCGTCGATTTCTGGGCGGTGTGGTGTTCGCCCTGCCGACTCATCGCGCCCATTCTGGAAGAACTGGCCGAGGAATATGACGGCAAGGTGAAAGTCGCCAAGCTGGATGTGGATCACAACCCCCAAACGCCCACACAGTACGGCATCATGGGCATCCCCACCCTCATCATCTTCAAAGATGGCGCGCCGGTCGAGCGCATCGTCGGCTACATGCCCAAAGCCCGGCTGCTTCAGCGCATTCTCCCTCACATCACCTGACGCCCATGAGCTCCCAGGACCCTATTTCTGCGCTCTTTCACTGGGCCGAAACCGGTCAGCGCGGCGCGCTGGCGATGGTGGTGGAAGCCTATGGCTCCTCGCCCAGGCCCCTGGGCGCGATGATGGCCGTCAACGAATCGGGCGACTTCGTGGGCTCGGTCAGCGGCGGCTGTGTGGAGAGCGCCGTGGTGCAGGAGGCTTTGGAAGTCATCGCGGAAGATCGGCCGCGGCTGAAAACCTATGGCATCAGCGACGAATGGGCCTGGGGGGCGGGCCTCACCTGCGGCGGCAACATTCGGGTGTTCATTCTGCCCTGGAAGCAGAATCAGGTGTGGCGGGAGCTGATCTCCGCCCGGCAGAACAAGGAGCCTGTCGTCTTGGGCGTCGGCTTTGCCGGGCGCTGGGAGGGCGAGCTGGGGTTGTTCCATCGGGATGGCCGGGCCGTGGGCGAACTGGCCTGGCATCAGGACGCGTTGCAGGACAAGATGACTGCAACTTTCCGTCAACAACGAGCGCAATCGGGCGTCGTCCTGCCCGACGGGCGCACCGCCGCCATCTTCATCCCCTTCTTCCCCCCGCAGCGATTGATCATCGTGGGCGCGGTGCACATCGCCATCTCCCTGGTGCGTTTCGCCAACGAGCTGGACTACGACACCATCGTCATCGATCCCCGGCCCGTGTTCGCCACGCCCGAACGCTTCGGTCACGCCAACCAGCTTCTGGTGGCCTGGCCGCAGGAAGCCATCCCCGAACTGAAGCCCGATCCAGGCACGAGCATCGCCGTCATCAGCCACGACGACAAGCTGGATATCCCGGCCCTGAAGCTGGCCCTGGAGAGCGACGCCCGCTACATCGGCGCACTGGGCTCCCGCAAGACCATGGCCCGCCGCGCGGCCATTCTGCGGGAAGAGGGCTTCTCCGACGACGATTTGGCCCGCATCCACAACCCCATCGGCCTCGACCTGGGCGGGCGCACGCCCGAGGAGATCGCCCTGGCCATCATGGCCGAAGTCGTCGCCGCCCGCTATGGCAAGCATCTTCAAGACACTTCAAAATAATGTCAGTAGATCACGATTTGGTTCGTAAACGCACGTCGAATAAATTCAGGTTCAGGGCGTTCCGCCGCATGTTCCCCTTTGTAAAGGACTGAAAATGAAAGTAACGGACACCTTTTCGTATTTCAACGGACTCGAATTCTTACTGATCCAGAGACCACAGATTTGGGAAGAAATCACTGAAATCCTTTCCGAAATCGAAGACATGAATGCTTTGTCTTCAGTGTTGCCCCTCAAGGGCTGGACGAATTGTCAAACAGGAAAGGACGGGGAACAGGATGCCTGTTTTGTAAAAGATCGGGTTGCAATCGATTTTCAATTCGGGCGGAATGCGTTTTCTCGAAGCTTTGCCCGACAATTGGCGTATTATGTCAGTGATGAGATCGACGTGGGCGTTTATGTGCTTCCGGCGGATGCGTTGCAGGAAGACGGGCCAGATAAATTCGCATCTCTCGATGAAAAGATGCTGAGAAAGATGCTGCGAAGAGGGCATGGCATACCCGCCGCGCCCGTGGTGCTTGTCGGCGTGGGGGCGTAGCCATGTCCGGGCGACTCATCGTCGCGCCGGCGGGCGCAGGGAAGACCGCATTCGTGTTGGAAAGGGCCCGGCAGACGGCCCGGGCCTGGGGCAAGGCGCGCGTGGTGGTGGCCAGTGGTCGCCAGGCCCAGGCGGGTTACCGCCGCCTGGCCCGAGACGGCGCGTTGGGCGTGCGCCTGCACACCCTCTCCGGCCTGGCCCGCGAACTGCTGGACCTGGCCACCGCGCCCTGCACCCTCCTCACCGATCCCATCCAGATTCGCTTCCTGCGGGCGCTGGTGGACCGGGCCGACCTGGACTACTACGCGCCCCTGGTGCGCTTGCCCGGTTTCATCCGCTCCCTGCGCGACCTCTTCGCCGAACTGACCCGCGCCGACGTGGGGCCAGCGGACTTCGCCCGGCAGGTGCGGGGCATGGGGAGCGAGCCCCGACTGGCCGAGCTGGCCCGGCTTTATTGGGCGTATCGGGATGAGCTGGACGCCCGGGGCTGGACCGACGCGGCCGGGCTGATCCCATGCGCCGCGCGGGCCCTGCAAGATGACCCCGCGCTGGCCGCGGATTGGGACCTGCTGGCCGTGGACGGCTTCACCCGTTTTCACGCCTCCGAACTGACCCTGCTGCGGCTGCTGAGCCAGCGGGCGGGTGCGTTCATCCTCACCATGACCGGGGATTTGATCGACGCCTGGGAGCCCGCCGTGGCCGGGCCCTGGCAAGACGCCTGGGAACAGGCCGCTCACGCCCTAGCTCTCACCCCCGAACCCCTCCCCAATCCCAATCCCAATCCCAATCCCAATCCTAATCCTAATCCTAATCCTAATCCTAATCCCAATCCCCTCCCCACCCTCACCGCCCACCTGCTCCAACCCGGCTACGCCGCGCCCGCGGCCGCCTCCTCCCTCCACGCCATCGCCGCGCCCGACCAGACGGGCGAAGTCCGGGCCGCGCTGCGCTGGCTCAAACAACGGCTGGTGGAGGACGGTCTTGGTCTGGACGAGGTCGCCCTCATTGCCCGCGACCTCGGGCCCTACCGCGATGCTATCGCCCACACCGCGGCCGAATTCGGCCTGCCCGTGACCCTGATCGGCGGTCTGCCCCTGCGCGAAAACCCGGCCGTGGACGCGCTCATGTCCCTGCTCAACCTGTTCACGCCCCAACCCGCCTCCTGGAACCCGGCCGCGGATCGCCGGTTTCCCTATCGCGGCGTGGTCGCGGCCTGGCGCTCCTCCTATTTCGATTGGCAATGGCCCGACCCCGATCCCAACTCCGACGAGGTGCTGGTCATCGGCCCGGAGGACGCGGACGCACTGGCCGCGTTGGCCCGCTGGGGACAGGTGGTGGCGGGCGCGGGGGCCTGGTGGGACGCGTTCCGGCGGCGGGCGAGGTGGCGGCCGCCCGAGGAAAGCGAGGACGCGTGGCGGGAGGATGGGGATGAGCCGGGCCTGGAGGCCGTGCGGGGCGACGCGGCCCGGCTGTTGTGGCGAAAATGGCTCTGCTTCCGACGCACCCTCACCCCGCCCCGCGGCGAACAGCCCGTCCAGGTCTTCGTGCGCTGGCTGGAGGGCCTGATGGGCCCCGATCCCGCCGAAACGCGTCCGGGCGAGGACGCGGACGCCCCCGCCGCGCCCCGCTTCACCCTGAACATGATCGCCCGCATTCGCGCCAGCCAGGATGAGGCGCTGGTGGAGCGGGATCTGGCCGCGCTGAATACGCTCAAGGAGACGCTGCGGGGCATGGTCTGGGCCGCGGAATCCCTGGGCCTGCCCCCGGTCACTTTTCAGGCGTTCCTCACCGACCTGGGCGGCGCGCTGGAGGCGGCCCCCTACGAACCCCAACGCCGCCCCGGACGGCGCACGATCCTGGCTGGGTCGGTGCAGGCGTTGGCGGGAATGCGATTCCGGGCGGTCGCTATCCTGGGCCTGGCCGAGGGCGCCTTCCCGGCCGCTTTGCACGAAGACGCGTTCTTGCGGGGCGCGGATCGGGAGGCGCTGCGGGCCGCGGACTGGCCCATCGACCCTTCTCCCCACAACCGCGAGGCCGCGCTGTTCTATCTGGCCCTGAGCCGGGCCGACGCCCGCGCGCTCATCACCCGCCCGCGGCTGGCCGAGGGGGGCGCGACCTGGCAGCCCTCGCCCTACTGGCTCTGGCTGGTGGAGGCCGCCCGCGTCACGCCCATCGAGCTGACCCACGAGAACGCGCTGACCCGCTTCCCCGCGGCCTCCCCTCCCGAACTCCTCCTGGCGCTGGCCCGTCATCCCCAAACCGAGGCCGCGGAGGCCATGCGCGCGGCCGCGGGCGAGGCCCGGCTGACCCGGTGGCGGCGCGGGGTGCAGGTCGCGGCCGACCGCTACGCCCGGCGCTTCACGCCCTTCGACGGCGACCTGACCCGCATGGCCGTCACCCTCAGCCGCCGTTTCGGGCCCGACCATGTCTGGTCGCCCGGCCGCCTGGAGACCTATCGCAGCTGCGGCTTCAGATTCTTTGCCGCGCACATCCTCAAGCTGGAAACGAGGGGCGAACCCGCGCTGGGCGCGGACCCGCGTCAATTGGGGCTGTTCTATCATCACGCGCTGGAGCTTGTTTTCCGCATGGGCGCGGACCGGGCCGACGACGCGGACGCGCTCATCGCCCTCTGGGAGGGAATGGCCGAGGAACTGCTGGATGAAGCGCCCGAGAAGTTCGGCTTTCGGCCCACGGCCTGGTGGCCTCAGACCCGGGAGCAGATGAAAGCCATCGTGCGCCGCACGCTGGAAAAAATGGCGGCGGAGAATGCAGGCTGGCGGCCCCGGGCCTTCGAAGCCTCCTTCGGCGACGCCAGCATCCCGCCGTTGACGATGCCCCATCCGGAGCGGCGTGAATCCCTGCGCCTGCGCGGCTTCATCGACCGGGTGGATCATGACGGCGAGGGGGGGATGCGCATCGTCGATTACAAGACCGGGGGCGTCAGCCAGTACAAGGAGCAGTCGCTGAACGAAGGCAGGCATCTCCAACTGCCCCTCTACGCCCTGGCCGCCGAACAGACCCTGGGGCTTGGACAGGCGCGCGATGGCTTCTATTGGAGCGTGAACCAGGCGAAGGCGAGCCCCCTGCGTCTGGCGAAGGTGGGCGTGAAGCAGGCTGCGGAGCGGGCCGCGGGCCACGCCTGGGAGGCGGTGGAGGGCGTGCGCGCCGGGCGGTTTCGGCCCCAGCCGCCGTCCGAGGGCTGCGACTTCTGCCCCGCGGCCGCTTTCTGCTGGCAGGCCCGGCCCGGGCGTAGGCGATAGTGTCGGGAAAAAGCATGGCGGAAGGGGCGTTGGTTTTTTCGATTCACGGCCTCGGTGCTAGAATGAGCGCATTGCATCCCAACCCGTGAACACATTCTCGCAAGGAGTCAACCCATGAAATTCATCGATCTCACCATGCCCCTGGGCATTGGCACGCCCGCCTGGCCCACCTACGAACCCCTCCAGGTCAAGTATTTCAAGCGTCTGGCTCCCAATGGCGCCAACGGCCAGATCGTGACCCACAGCAATCATGTGGGCACCCATCTCGATGGCGAAATCCACTTTTACACCCCTGGCAAAGACATCGCCAGCCTGGATTTCGACTTCCTCGCGGGCGAGGCCGCCATCGTCGACATCAGCGACGTGTGCGGCGATTACGACATCTACACGCCCGAGATGATCGAGGAGCGCGTCGAGGTGAAAGAGGGCGACATCCTCATCATCCACACCGGCTATCACCATTTCGGCTGGGATCAGCCCTTTGGCAACGAAGTGCGCTACATGGTCATGCATCCGGGCCCGGACGCCCGCTTCGCCGAGTGGCTGGTGGAAAAGAAGATCAAATGGGTGGGCGTGGACTGCGGCAGCGCTGACCATCCCATGAACACGAAAATTCGCGACTGGATGCCCGTGCAGGCCGCCCAGGCCGATGCACACTTCCGCCAGAAGTATGGCAAGCCCCTGGCCGAATACTTCACCCCCGACATGTACCAGATGATGCACATCTGGATGTTCCCCAAGGGCATCATTCACGCCGAATGCGTGGGCGGCGATATCGACCTGCTGGTGAACCGGCGGGTGCAGGTGGCCTGCTTCCCCTGGCGCTTCGTGGATGGCGAATCCAGCATTGCCCGTATCGTGGCCATGGTGGACGATGACGAGTACGAGGAGCTCATGGCGAAGAAGGCGACCATGCCCAAGACGAAGTTCGGGGACGCTTGGGACCCCAAGCATGTGGAGCGTCTGGGCGGCCGCGGCCGGGCGTATTAGCGGAAGGATTGATGATCAAAGATTAAAGATGACGGCGGGCGGCGGGCGGTTTTCGCTGCCTGTCGTCTGTCGTCTATTGCGCCCAATTCTGGCGTCCTTGCCAGATAAATCAATGGTGGGCGAAGGGGGTCGCATGCAAGGACTTTACAGTGTCTCGCCTGCTCTACGCTTGGACGTAGAGAGTGTTGGAGAGAATATCCAAAAGGAACTTCAAGGCAAGGCATCTTTACTGGAATACATCACCTTGCCCGAAGTAGGGCAACATGTTGTATTGCGTTTTGAATTGCGAGGAGAAATTTCCAGCCTGGATGAACTAGATGAGATTGAAAATAGATTGAGCCGATTGGTAGGTGAAGAGTTTTGGACTGTGCTTGTAGGCGATTCATATAGGCGGGTGAAGCCACCATTGCCGTTGGGAGTCTTGCCAGCGCGACTGGAGAAATTCGCACAAGTAGTTCAGCACAAGCCTGTGCCCGTTGCATCCACTCCGGTTGCTCCAGAAATTGCGAAGGATAGTCAAATCATTCGCTCCCACGTTCCTTTATCCCCCAGCGATTGGGTATGGGAAGTGGAAGTTCCTTTGTCGGTTGGAGTGAGTTTGCCAGTCATTCGGATAGTATCGGAGAATTTGCGAGATGGTGAAGTGATAACCATTGGCGAGCAAAAGCTCGCCGTGGAATACGTCCCTAACAATGCTGGTTATGAAAGCTTGGTAAAAGCCTATCCGCTGGCCCGTAAGGCGGGAAAGTCGGTTGTCCGATACATTTTAGAGCGCAGTCATGACGTGTAGCCCATTTCACGCCGTCAAGCCTTGACGCTTGCCGTTGGCAGGCTGGGAGTATGAAAGATGACATCGGATTGCACAACCATCTATCTTGTACGGCACGCCCATGCGGATTGGGAGCCCGATGAAAACCGCCCACTCTCAAAACGAGGGCGCGAGGACGCCAAAGCGGTTGGCCATATTTTAGAGCAGTTCCCAATCGATGCGATTTACGCCAGCCCGTATCGGCGGGCGTACGAGACGGTGGAGCCGCTGGCGCACGCGTTGGGTTTGGAAATCAAAATAGAGCCCGACCTGCGAGAGCGGGCGTTGGGGCGAATACAGCCAGAAATGTTTGTGGCCGCGGTAAAAAAGACCTGGGATGACCCAATGTTTTCGCACCCGGGCGGAGAAACGAATCTTGCAGCGCAAAAGCGGGGGCTGGCTGTGTTGAATAGAGTGAGGAGGACGCCCGGGCAAAGCCAGATTGTGCTTTCCACGCACGGGGTTATGATGACGTTGCTTTTGCAGTCTTTCGACTCATCGCTTGGCTTCGCCTTCTGGGCATCGTTGTCCATGCCAGATATTTACGCAGTTGAATTTTGCAACGGCGGTCGCATACAAATCAGAAGGATATGGCACGGGAGTGCAAAATCCGCCAAATTGGGCTATACTGGAACCGTGGTGCAATTGTAGACGCTCATATTGGAGAAACCAACACGGAGGTTGAATCGTCCTAGATCATGGAGAAACCATCCGAGGACAGGAGGTGACGCCATGCAACCTCTGTGTCAGCAGCATAAGGAAAAGAGTTTTTATCGAT
>JALXCB010000104.1 GCA_026991225.1 Anaerolineae bacterium
AAAAGAAGAGCGCCAAACGCCCGCTTGAGGTGATCGACGTCTGACGCCAAAAGATAAGAGAAACAGCGTCGGACGGATTATCCGGTGAGGATGACCTGCGGCGGATCGCCGTCGAAATCCACCTGGGCCAGCCAATCGCTCTTCAGGCGCATGGTTTCGTTGGGCAGCAGATGACGGAACCGCTGCTCATGCAGCACCTTGTGCCCCTGCCGCACCTGCACCACAGCGTCATCGATGAATTTTTCGACGCGGAAGGAGATGCGTGTGAGAGAAGTGGGATCATCCGCGGCGGCGATGGCGTTGGGAAACGCCCAGATGATGGGGGATTGAGTCAGGATGGGGAGTCGCCGTTGGGGCCAGGCCCGCCCGGTCAGGAAATCCGCGATATGCCCGGCCGCGAAGCGGCCCTCCATGGCGCTGGTGGCCGCGGTCTCGGCTCCTCGCAACAAATTGCCCGCGGCGAACACGCCCGGCGCGGACGTGCGGAACTGACCATCGATGCGCGGGCCTTTCGTGCCCGCGTCCATCGCCAGCTCGCCTTTGCGGGCCACCTCGTGTTCGGGAATCCAATCGCCGGTGAAGACCACCGTATCGCAGGGGATGATCTGGCGCCGGCCCGTGCGCAGGCTTTCGACCTCCACCCCCTCCACCCGCTTGCGCCCCAGAATGCGGGTGATGCGCGTGGAGGTGTGGATGGGCGTGGGATGGCGCACATGCATCAGCCACCATTTGGCGGGCGCGTAGTGGAAATAGAGCTGATCCCGGGGGAATTCGGTGATCATGGCCGCCACGGCCACGCCTGCGCCGGTCAGCGTCATAAAGGCGGAAAGGCTGACGCCCTCCGCGCCTACGATGACCGCGCGTCGGCCCACGGGCAGATGTTCTTCATCCACAAAGCGCTGCAACGAGCCGGTGGTGAAGACCCCGCGCGGACGGTAGCCGGGCACCAGCCGCGCGGCCCGGGGCCGCTCGCGCACGCCCGTAGCCAGCAGGATGGCCCGAGCCTCGATGGCGCCCAACCCTCTGGGGCTGGTGAAGGTCAGGGCCCTTTCGCTGCGCCAGCCGGTGATGGTGGTCTCGGTCAGCAGCTCCACGTCCAGGTCCCGGGCCAGGGCCACGTAGCGCCGGGCGTATTGCGGGCCGGTGTAAAGCCGGTGGAAATCCCACACGCCAAAGCCGGTGTGATGGCACAGCCGCGGCATCCCGCCCGCTTCCGGCTCTCGATCTACCACCGTCACCCGGGCCACGCCCTGGCGCTTGAGTTGGATGGCGCTGGCCAATCCGGCCGGGCCCGCGCCCACGATGAGAACGTCGGTTTGTGCGATGGTCATGATGGCAGCTCCTTTTCCGCGTCCAGCGAGAGCAGAAAACGGGGGCTTTGGCCCGTCTCCTTGGCCAGGATGGCGGTGATGTGGGCCTGACAGTTGAAGCCCTGGCAGCGGCCCTGCATGGCCCGGGTGCGACGGCGCAGGCCGTCCAGGGTGCGGGCGGGCAGGGGGCTGTGAATGGCGTCCAGGATTTCGCCCAGGCTGACCTTCTCGCAATGGCAGACCATGCGCCCGTAGTCAGGATTCTGTGCGATAAGCTCGGGCTGTTGATAGGGGCGCGGGCCCGCCTCGCCGATGTTGGGCATGCGAATGGTCTTGAACTCCGGTTTGGGGAGCAGGGTGAGGCCGGCTTCGGTCAGAAGCTCGCCCACATACTCGGCGATGCCCATCGCAGCGGAGACGCCGGTGGAGCGAATGCCGCCCACACACACATAGCGCTGCTCGGCGTGCAATCGAATCTGATAATCCTTGTGCTCGGTGGCGGCCCGCAGCCCCGCGTAGGTGGCGGTTACCTCCTCTTCCAGCAACCGGGGCAGAATGGCCCGCCCCTTTTCCAGCAGCATGGCCAGGCCCGCCTCGCTGGTGGCGGTGTTGGTTTTGTCTTCCAGGTCCTCGGCCGTGGGCCCCAACAGCACGTTGCCATAGACGGTGGGACTGATGAGCACGCCCTTGGTCTTGGCCGTGGGCACGGGCAGGATGATGTGATCGATGAGCTGGCGTGCGAATTTGTCGTAGACGATGAGTTCGCCCCGCCGTGGGGTCACGGTGAAATCATAGTGCCCTAACATGTGGTCGATCTCATCGGAATAAAGGCCCGCGGCATTGACGAGATAGCGGGCGCGCACCGTCTCCTCCGGCCCTTCCACCAGGGTGACGCCATCCTGCTGCTTCACGTTCTGCACCGGGAAGTTCAATTTGAGGGCCACGCCATTGAGCAGCGCCTGGGTGGTGAAGGCCAGAGGCAAGGTGAAAGGACAGATGAGGGATTCGCCGGGCACGAACAGGCCGCCGCGTGCGCCCTGGTTCAGGTTGGGCTCCAGCCGGTAGACTTCCTCGGGCGAGATGATGCGCACATCGGTGACGCCGTTGGCGTGGGCGCGGTCGCGCAGGGCCGGCAGGGCCTGACGCTGCTCCTCGTTCCAGGCGACCAGCAAGCCGCCCAGCGGCTCGGTGGGGACGCCCGCCTCGGGCACATAGTCCTGCATGAGGGCGTAGGAGCGCCGCAAAAGCTGCGCCTCCAGGGTGCCCGGTTGGGCGTCGAAGCCGGTGTGCCAGATGGCGGTGTTGGCTTTGGTGGTGCCCATGCCCACGTCGGGCTTGGCTTCCAGCAGGATGGTATTCAATTTGTATCGAGATAATTCACGGGCGATGGCCGCGCCAACGGCCCCCGCGCCGATGATGGCTACGTCATATATTTTTTGCATCGATGTGTGAGTCCTTGTCGATAACCGTCCCCTCGCCGGGCCAAAACGTCTCATGCAAAGGCGCAGAGCCGCAAGGCAACTGCTAACGCGGCCCTGTTCATTCGACACGGATAGGAGGAAACGCGGATAAAATCTTTTCTGGTAACTACTAAGATTGTCCCCCGAAAACCACCAAGAACACTAAGACACAAAGGCACAAAGGGAAATTTATATATTTTTTCTTCGTGTTCTTAGTGTCTTTGTGCCCTTTGTGGTTTGTTAACCGGGGTACGTTAGCAGTTACCTTTTCTGAATGATTTCGTGTCTTTACTTCCGCCGTTCTTCGTGGCATCAAGAAGACGATTGGGACCAACAATCTTAGCGGTTACGCCGCAAGAGAAAAAGAGGTGCCAGAGGGTTCTGCTGGATGGCGGTGACCACTGCGCATCAAGCGCCCTCGGCCTGGAGGTTGTCCAGGGCCCGCTGCCAGAGCAGGCCCGATCCCGCCAGAAAGCTTTCGGGACTGGCGGTGCGGGCGATGAAGAGGATGCGGTCGCCGCGGTAGATGTCGTGGGCGAATTCGAAGGGCGCGTTATCCGCGGTGAAGGCCTGCCGCCAGATCTCCAGGGTGGGCAAATCCACAGCCACGCCCATGATCTCCGCCCATTCCGCATCCAGAAGCGAGATCTCCAACTCCTGCACCGACCCTGCGGGTTCCACCCCGAAGTATTTGCGCAGAATGCCGTAGATGGAATCGGTGAGGTTGAAGTCCAGCAGGTCGGGAAAGAGATGCGCGGGGAAATAGGAGTCTTCCAATGCGATGGGCTCGCCGTTGGCGGTGCGCACCCGCACGATGTGATAGACGAATGTCTCTTCATCATCCAGCGCCAGAGCCTGCGCCACCCTGGGGCTGAGCGCGTCGTAGGGCAGCATTTCGGCGGTGATGAGCTTCGCTCCCGGCTCGACGCCCGCTTTGCGCAATTGCTCGTGCAGGCCGCCGGGCGAGCTGAGATCGAAGCGGAATTTGGGCTGCGCCACATAGGCCCGGGAGCGGTTGCGCCGCACGATGAGCCCCCGTTGCACCAGGATGTTGATGGCGGCCCGCGCGGTCATGCGGGAGATGCCGTAGCGTTCCGCCAGTTCTCGCTCGGAGGAGATGCGCGCGTCTGCGGGCAGGATGCCGGCTTCGATCTCTTCTGCGATCTGTTCGGCCACCTGGCGATAGATGGGGCGGTTGGGGGTGCGGATTTCGGCCATGGGGTTTGTGTCAGTGTTCAGTTTTCAGTGTTCAGTAAAGAGTCGCCATGAACGATAGCTCCACCGAGACGGATGAAACGCTTCGCGGCCAGGCTGGCGCGGGAAGCCAAGCACGTAATCCGTGATGCGTAACGACCTCACGGATTACGCATCACGCATCACGCCGGTTGCAGCCTCGCCCAACGGGGGCTTCGAGTCATTGTTGCAAATCAACGCAATGCTATTTTCGGAACAGTCACCATGAGCGGCTGCTCACCACATAACGAACGAAAATGGAACGCAGAAACATCTGATGCACACAGATTCTCGCAGATTGTTTTGATTTTATCTGTTTTCATCTGCGTAGATCAGCTTTTTCTGCGTCATCTGCGTTCTATTTACGGAACAGTCAGGCGAAGGGGTGCAGGGGCTCTGAATCCAGCACGCGCACGGTGTGGGTGATGAGTCGCTGTTCGGGCGTCCAGATGTGCAGGTGATAGGCGGGCGCGTCCAGAATGTAGGCGGAGCGCCCCAGGGTCAGGTCCAGATAAAGCCTCATGCCCATGCTGGGTGCGGTGCTGACGCCCACGCCCCGCCATTGGGTGAAGGAGGAGAGGTGAATGTGCCCGGCCAGAATCTGCACGACATTGCCGTGCCGGGCGATGACGTCGCCCAGACGATCCGCGCCGATGAAGCCATCTATATCGGTTTCGATGACGCCAAATGCGGCGGGGGGATGGTGCATGAAGAGCGCGGTGGGGCGTTCTTCCGCCTCCCGCAATCGCTCATCCAGCCAGGCGGCCCGGGTTTCGCAGATCTCGCCGCCGGGCGCGCCCGGAATGGTGGTGTCCACGGTTATCAACCGTATATCATACCCATCGATGACGTAGTTGACAAAGGCGTCCGATTCGGTCGGGCAGCGTTCCGGGCCGAACGCGGTTATGAGCGCGGCCCGGTCGTCGTGGTTGCCGGGGATGACATACCAGGGCGGCGTCAGTTCGCTGAGGATGGTGGCCGCATGGGCCATCTCCTCGGGCAGGCCGTTGTTGGTCACGTCGCCGGTGACGAGGACGAGATCGGGCCTGGGTTCGAGCTGGTTGATGTGGGCCACGCACCGGGCCAGGTAGTCGGCCGTGGGAACGACGCCGAAGGTTTTCCGTCCCCATCCTTCCAGATGGAGGTCGCTGAGTTGGGCGATGAGCATGGTGA
>JALXCB010000105.1 GCA_026991225.1 Anaerolineae bacterium
GTCCTTCCTCCCCCTAACCCCCCACGCACCCCCAACCCACCATACTCACCACCGCCCCACCCGATCCCATCGACACCCCCCCTCTACCAACTCCCACCTCCACGCCCACGCCTCGCCCCCCCATCGTCATCGACTTCCTGCTTTCGCCCCAAACCATCACCTTGGGCGAATGCGCGCAACTGCAATGGACCATCTCCTACGCAGACAGCGCCTTTCTCAGCATCAATGGCCGGGAGGAGAACGCGCCCCTGGTCTCGGCTCGGGAAGTCTGCCCCACGCAAGACATGACCTACACCCTGCGGGCCTATCGCCCCGATGCCGAGGCGCAGGAAACCCGCACGCTGACTGTTCTCGAGGCCACGATCAGCCCCCAGCCCTCAGCCACGGCCACGCTTCTCCCCGCAGAAACGCCCGTCCCCGGGCCCACCTCTGCTCCTACGGCCACCCGGCAGCCTGAGACCGCGCCCGCGTCAGGCGTCACGCCCGCGACGCCCACGCCGACGCCCACACCCGCCGCGGTTGCCAGCATTCCCACCTTTCAGCCCATCCAGCGCCTCACACCCCAGCCCGAATCGAGCGGAGCATCCTCCCAGAGCCCCTTCGTGCTCGGTGGATTCGCCATCATCCTCGCTCTCCTGGTGGGCGCGGGCGCATGGGCGCTGCGTCGTCAGTCGCGGTAAGCGTTTATGTCCATCGGATTCCATCCCTACGCCTGGACGCTGTGGCTGGCGGCGGGCATGACCGCGGCGCTCCTCACCCGCAATCCCTTCTATCTGATCATCCTGCTGTTGGCGACGGGATTCGTGTTCGCCGCACTGAAGCGCCGGGCGGAACAGGATCCGGCAGGAAGCGGAACCGGGCCCATGGCCTGGGACGCCGTCGTCAGGCTGGCCCTGTTTGTGTGGGGATTCACCATCCTCTTCAATGCCCTGACCGTGCACGTGGGGGAACATATCCTCTTCACCCTGCCCGCTTCCTGGCCCATCATCGGCGGCCCCATCACCCTGGAAGCCGCCATCTATGGCTTCATCACTGGCCTGAATTTTGTCACCCTTATCCTGATCTTTGCCATCTACGGCAGCGCCCTCGGCGCGCAGACCATCCTGCGCATGATCCCTGGCTTCGCCTATCAGACCGGCGTCGCCATCTCCATCGCCATCTCCTTCGTGCCCCAAACCCTTATCGCCTGGAGCGATATCCGGGAGGCCCAGCGCCTGCGCGGGCATCGGGTCAAAGGCCTGCGGGATTTCCTGCCCCTGTTCGTCTCCCTGCTCAGCTACGGCCTGGATCGAGCCATCCAGCTTGCCGAGAGCATGGACGCCCGCGGCTTTGGCGGACGCCCTCTCCCCGCCACCCGCCGGGAGACCTGGCTCATCCGCGGCGGGGCCATCGCGGGCCTCTTCCTGCTGCTGATAGGGCTGGCCGCGAAGAGCTATTATCGGGCCGCATCCTGGCCGGGCCTGATCATGCTGGCCGCGGGCGCGGCGTTGCTGGGATTCAGCCTGTGGCATAGCGGGCGACGCACCCGGCGCAGCCGCTACCGCCGCTGGCGATGGCGACCGCGCGACACGGCCCTGGCCGCGGGGTCGGGCCTGTTGCTGGCCGCGGTCATCCTCCTGACTTGGTTCATGCCCAAAGCGCTGTTCTATTACCCTTATCCGCCCTATCCCCTTCTCCCCGACTTCAATCCCTTCCTGAGCCTCATCTTCATCCTGCCCCTCCTCCCCGCCCTGCTCCTGCCGCCTGCAGCCCCATGATCACCTACGACCACTTCACCTATCGCTATCCCGACACGCCCGAGCCGGTGCTACGCGACCTCACGCTGGATATCCCCGAAGGCGCGTTCGTGCTGGTGATGGGCCCTTCGGGCGCGGGCAAATCCACCTTCCTGCGCACCCTCAACGGCCTGGCCCCCCATTTCTACGGCGGCGTGGCCGGCGGCAAGATCCTCGTGGGCGGACGGAATCCGGTGGAGCAATCCCCGCGCGGGATGGCTGATCTGGTGGGGATGGTGTTCCAGGACCCGGAATCCAGCTTCGTGGTGGACGTGGTGGAGGATGAGCTGGCCTTCGCCATGGAGAACTTCGGGCTGCCCCAGGAGCTCATGCGCAAGCGGGTGGAGGAGGCCCTGGACCAGCTCAAAATCGCGCATCTGCGCCGCAGGCCCGTGAGCCTGCTTTCGGGCGGGGAAAAACAGCGCGTCGCCATCGCCGCCGCCCTCACCCTGCAACCCGATATCCTTGTGCTGGACGAGCCCACCTCGCAGCTCGATCCCCAGGCCGCGGAAGAGGTGCTGCTGGCCTTGCGGCAGCTCAATGAAGATTTGGGCCTGACCATCCTCCTTTCGGAGCATCGACTGGAGCGGGTAGTGCATTATGTCGACTATATTCTCTGCTGGCCCGGCGGCGGACAGCCGCCCCTGTTCGGCGAGCCCGCGGATATCCTGCGGCAGACGCCCCTGACGCCGCCGCTCATCGCCCTGGCCAAGGCGTTAGGCTGGGAGCCCATGCCCCTGACCATCAAACAGGGACGCCGCTTCGCCCGCGCCCTCAAGGATCAACTTCGGCCCGCGCCCCTGCCCGAGCCCCCCGCGCCCAACGGTCACCCGCCCGCCATCCGCATCGACAACCTGTGGCACAGCTACCCCAATGGGGTCGAAGCTTTGCGCGGGGTTTCCCTGGCGGTCTATGCGGGCGAGTTCGTGGCCCTGATGGGGCGCAATGGCAGCGGCAAGACCACCCTGCTCAAGCACCTGGTGGGGTTGCTGAAACCGGGCCGGGGCAAGGTGCAGGTGCTGGGAATGGACGCTTCCCGCACCCCCACCGAGGAGATCACCCGCGCGGTGGCCTATCTCCCTCAGCATCCGGGACGGCTGCTCTTCACCGAACGCGTGGCCGATGAGCTGGCGTTCAGCCGCCGCGCCCACGACCTGCCCTCGGATCCCGAGGCGGATCGGGCCTTGCTCCGGCGTCTGGGCATCGCCCACCTGTGGGATCGCCATCCCCACGACCTCTCGGTGGGCGAGCAACAGCGCCTGGCCCTGGCCGCGGTCCTGGTCACCGGCCCCCAGGTCATCCTGCTGGATGAGCCCACGCGCGGGCTGGATTATGTGCAGAAGCAAGAGCTGGCCGCCATCCTGCGGGAACTGCGGGATCAGGGCAAGGCCATCCTCATGGCCACTCACGATGTGGAGCTGGCGGCCGCGGCCACCGACCGGGTGGCGCTGATGGCGGAGGGAGAGATCGTGGTGATCGGCCCCTCGCGGCGCATCATGTCCGAATCCCTGGTCTTCGCCAGCCAGGTGAACAAGCTCTTCCGCGACCCCCGCTATCTCACGCCCGAGGACGTGATTCGGGCGCTGCCCTGAAACGTGATGCGTAATGCGTGAAACGTGAGGGCATCACGCATCACGTTTTACGTTTCACGGCCCTGGCTTCTCGCGTTTGCGTGGACGCAAAGTGTTTTTTCGGTATCAGTGAGCCTCGCTCGTGTAGCCTGTCCTAACCATCATCCCAGATGAGCCTCTGATAGACGCCCTTCAAAATCCGATGACGGCGGTGGGGATCGAAGCGGGGCTGCATACAATAGGCCCGGCCCACGCCTGGACCATGCGGGAAATTGGGTTGGAGGACATGCGCCAGCGCGTCCAGCAGGGCGTGGGGATCGTCGCGGGTGAAGAGGCGGGCGTGGGGGGCGGAGCGACAGAGTGCAGGCAGACCGCCCACGCGAGCCGCGACCACCCGCGCGCCCACGCACAGGGCCTCGAACGCGGTCATGCCCCAGGCCTCGCGGCGGGAGGGGATGATGACGGCATCAGCCGCCTGCAACCAGGGGCGGATATCGGGACGATGGCCCAGGTAGTGCACGCCCGGCTGGGCCAGTCCCGCCTCGATGCGGCGACGAAAGCGGCCCGCGGGCGGCAGCGCGCCCAGCACCCACAGCATCGCATCGGGCCAGCGACCGCGGATGGCGGGCCAGGTCGCCAACAGGAGATCGACGCCCTTCTCGGGAGAGAGGCGTCCGGCATAGAGGAGATGGGGGCCGGAGCCTTCGAGGCGCGCGGACGGGGGCATGGGGCCGGGGCGGAGGATGGCGCGGCTGTTTTCCAGCACCGTCATACGGACCGGGGCCACGCCGCGGGCCGCCAGCCAGGTCTCCCAGGCCAGTGAGACCGGCGCGACCGCGTGCGCCCGTCGCAACGCCCGCACATCCAACCGGTTCCACACCCGCATCCGCCATCGCTCCGCGGTATGGCCCTGGGTCTCGGCCAGCCAGCGGGCGCCTCCCAGCCTGCCCGCGGCCAGGATATCGGTGCGGTAGTCCGCCGTATGAACGAGATCGGGCCGCAGCCGCCGAATCAGCGCCTTCACCTCCCGTCCCGCTCGCGGATGCCAGAACGCGGGATCGGGCAGGGTGACTGCGGACAGATGAGCCATGCGCGCGGCCACGGTCAGGGGGTGCTCCCCAGCCCCCCGGTGGAGACACGCGACGTGCACATCCCAGCCATCGGCCTGAAATCGGGCCGCGTGCCAGAGCAACTGGCGTTCGATGCCGCCCAACTGGCTGCTGGAACGAAGAAAAAGGACCGAGGGCATCTCTCTGGACGCGACAAGGCCCGACCGAAGCCGGGCCTTGTGGGAAGCGAAGGGGTTATTTGCTCTTGCGCAGGACGTAGTAGATGATGCCCGCGGCCAGGGCCGCGCCGATGAGCCCGCCTACGATGAGCAACGCGAGAGGTGGCGCTCCCCCGCCCGCGGGCTGGCTCGCGGGAGCCGTCGCCGCAGGCGGCTGGGTGGGCGGCGGCGTGGGCGTTGCGGTGGGCGGCGCCGGGGTGAAGGTGGGCGTGGGCGGGATTTCCTCGATGACCGGAACCTGTTCCATATCGCCTTGAGGCTCCGCCTGGACGAGGAACACCCAGCCCGGCTGTCCCTGATAGTCGATCTGGAGCCAATCGCCCGTGACCGATAGCCCTGTGATCGGATACGTCTCGCCCTGGTTGGCCAGCCCCAACTCATCGTAGATGAGACCCGGTCCCGCCCGGATGGGCACATTCTGGCCGACGATGACGGCCTCGGGCGGTGCGGGCGTGGCCGTCGGCGGGATGGGCGTGGCTGTCGGCGGCGGTTGGGTGGGCGGAGCCGGGGTGTCGCCCGCTTTGGTGGGGATGGCTGTGGGC
>JALXCB010000106.1 GCA_026991225.1 Anaerolineae bacterium
GCATGGCCATCATGCTGCAGCGGGAGGGGCTGGCCTTCGACAGTGCGCTGGAAAGCGACACCGCGGCCCTGCACGAGATCGTCGCCCGGATGCTGGAAGCCGCGCCCCACACCCGCGCCATGCGGGATGCCACCCGCGGGGGGCTGGCTACGGCGCTGAATGAGCTGGCCCGGGCCTCGGGCGTGGGCATGATCATCCGCGAGGAGGTCATCCCTGTGCTGGAACCGGCCCGGGCCGCGTGCGAACTGCTGGGACTGGACCCCCTCTACGTAGCCAACGAGGGCGTGTTCATCGCCATCGTGCCGCCCGAGGAGGCGGATGCGGCCCTGGCCGCGCTGCGGGCCCACCCTTTGGGCCGGCGGGCCGTGCGGTTGGGTCAGGTGGTGGGGGAGCGACCGGGCGTGGTGGTGATGGAGACGGGGTTGGGCTCCATGCGGGTGGTGACGCCGCTCACCGGAGATCTGCTGCCGCGCATTTGCTAAGCTTTGGCGTCTGAAAGATGCCGGCTGCGGGGACGAGAGTGCGTTTTCAAATTACAACGAAAAACATGATCCGCATCATATGGGAAGGGGATGAAAGAGATTAAAATGGGATGAGTTCACATATCCGCATTTCCGCATATATTGTAAACGGGCCCGCCACCTGGCGGCGTCCTGATAGCAGGAGCGCCTGAATGATCCCCAAACGAGCCGAGATCTCCCGGATGCACGCTGAATTGTGCTCCGGCATCTCCGACCCGAACCGTATCGCCATTCTCTACGCTCTGTCTGAATGCCCGAGCAATGTCACGGGCCTTACGCAGAAGTTGGATCTGCCCCAATCCACCGTGTCTCGCCATCTCCGCATTTTGCGGAACAGCGGACTGGTCAAGTTTCATCGCATGGGGCGGGAAGTCGTCTATGAGCTGAGCGATGAGCGGGTGATTGAGGCGCTGGAGCTCCTGCGTCATGTGCTCAGTGACCGCATCTCCGCGCATTCGCAGCTCATCAACGAGTAGGCGGATGCCTGGCGATGAGAAATCCCCCTCTTTTTCCAAACTTCATTACTCACACTCTTATGAGGAAAAGCTTATGCTTCATGGAAAAAAGAATTGGATCATAGGCGTTTTGGTAACGCTGTTGATCTTTGCGATCCCCATCGCACTTTTTGCCGTGCCCCGGGTGCAATCGCAACAGATCGACAACCCACGGGCTCATTTGCCCAAACATCCTGTACCCACGGATCACAGCGGTTTTTTTGAAAATGCCGATTTCAAAACGGGCCGGGATGTGACCAAAGCCTGTCTCGAATGTCATCCCGAGGCGGGCGAGGATATGCAGCACAACAATCATTTCACCTGGACCCATGAGTATTCGCTGGACGAGGTGCCGGGCATCCATGACAATGTTCTGGGCCTGGAAGAGCCGGTGAAGACGGGCAAGGGCCATGTGATCAACAATTTCTGTATCACCATCAAGCCCAATTGGCCCGCGTGCACCGCCTGTCATGCCGGCTATGGCTGGAAGGATGAGGATTTCGATTTCTCCAACGAGGAAAATATCGATTGTCTGGCCTGTCACGATAACACCGGGCTGTATGTGAAGGCGAAATCGGGCGTGCCTGCCGAATCGGTGGATCTGGTGAATGTGGCCAAGCATGTGGGGAATCCCACTCGCCTGAACTGCGGTACGTGCCATTTCCGGGGCGGCGGCGGCGATGCGGTGAAGCACGGCGATCTGGATAATTCCCTGATCAACCCGCCTGACGATCTCGATGTGCACATGGGCAAGAACGATATGGTCTGCACCGATTGCCATCGCTATGAAGGCGACCATGTCTTCAGGGGCCGGTCCATCAGCGTCAGCCTGGACGACGCCCATCAGGCCCGCTGCACCGATTGCCACAGCGAGACGCCCCACGCCGACGACCGCATCAACCTGCACACCAAGACGGTCGCCTGCCAAACCTGCCATATTCCTGCCTTCGCCCGTAAAGAGGCCACCAAGACCTTCTGGGACTGGTCGCAAGCCGGGCAGGACCTGCCCATCAACAACCCCCACGTCTACCTGAAGATCAAGGGCAAGTTCGTGTACGAACGCAACGTCATCCCCGATTACGCCTGGTACAACGGCAAGGTGGGCGACCGCTACCTCATCGGCGACCGCTTCGATCCTTCCAAGGAGCTGGCGCTGAACCCGCCCGGCGGCGATATCAACGATCCCAACGCCAAGATCTTCCCCTTCAAGATTCATCACGCCACGCAACCCTATGATAAGAAGTACAATATCTTACTGACGCCCCACACCTTCGGGCCGGGCGGCTATTGGAGCGACTTCGATTGGGATAAGGCGTTGCGCGATGGCGCGGAAGCCTTCGGTCTGCCTTACAGCGGCGATTACGGCTTCGCCCGCACGGCCATGTATTGGCCCATCACCCACATGGTGGCTCCCGCCGATCAGGCGCTGCAATGCAACCAGTGCCACACGCCCGACGGCTCTCCCGGCCGCCTGGACTGGAAGGCTCTGGGCTATCCTGGCGATCCTATGATCTACGGGAGTCGCAAAGTGACCTCTGAAACCGCCAACGCAACCACGGGAGGCTCACAATGATGCAACTCGGTTTCAAACGGTTTCTGATCCTGGCCTTGCTGGCGGCCCTGCTGGGATTCGCCGTTCAGGGCGCGGCCCTGGCGCAGGAAGGCCCGCTGCATCCCCCCATCCCTCTGCTGGATGAAGATGGCAACAATGTGCTGGACACAGGGAAGCCGGTGTCCACCATGCAGACCTGCGGCGGGTGTCACGACGCCGACCTCATCGATGCGCACAGCTTCCACAGTCAGCAGGGTAGGGATAACCTCTATCCCCTGGGCCAGGCTCCTTCGGGCCGCCCCTGGGATTTCAGCCAGGGCCTGTTCGGTAAGTGGGACCCCATCATGTATCGCTACCTCAGCCCGGCGGGTGACCGTCTCAAGGACATGGGCACGCCCGATTGGGTGAAGATCTTCGGGCCCTATCATTCCGGCGGCGGGCCCGCCACGACCAGCCGCAGCGGACAGCCTCTCACGGATATTCCTGTTACCCTGGGCGACCCCGAAACCACGAGCTTCGATCCCACAACCAACGAAAGCCATCTGTGGGACTGGAATCAGTCGGGCGTGGTGGAGATGAACTGCTTCCTCTGCCACATGTCCGATCCCAACAACGCGGCTCGGATTAAGGAATTGAAGAAGGGGGATTTCGCCTGGGCGGATACAGCCACCCTGTTGGGCACGGGCATCGTCCGGCCCAAGGAGGATGGCGAGGGCTACGCATATAATCGGGAGATGTTCGATGTCGAGGGGCATGTCAGGCACGAGGACACCTTCATCAAAGCGGCCAGTTCGGAAAATTGCGGTCTCTGCCACGGCGAGGTGCAAACGGACGTGACCAAGCCCCTGACGTACGAGGATCTGGATGAGAGGGATCGGGTGACCATGCGCACCGGTCAGGTTTTCTCGGGCCAACGCATCTCCGACAGCGCCTTGAATATCAAGGGCAAGAGCGAGCTCAACCGCTCCTGGGACGTGCATCTGGAGCGCAATCTGCAATGCACCGATTGTCACTACGCCATCAATAATCCGGCTTATTACGAGCCGCCCGAGGACTTGCGTCCTGACTACCTGACTTTTGAGCCTCGCCGCCCCGATATCTCCGATTACCTGGAGCGGCCCATCCATCAATTCGCCCGCGGGCCGGTGACGGAGCGGGAGATAGGAACCAGCGTGGCCGCCACCATGCAGCGCTGCGAATCCTGCCACGATTACAAAGACACCCATGACTGGCTGCCTTACGTGGACCGTCACGGCTCCAAACTCAGTTGTGAGGCCTGCCATGTGCCCAAGCTCTACGCGCCGGCCATCGAGCAAAATGACTGGACCGTGTTGACCAAAGATGGCCGCGGCGTCATGACCTATCGCGGCGTCGAGGGTGACGGCAACCCCAGGAATCCTTACAACCTCATCGACGGCTACAATCCCATCCTCCTGCCCCATAAGGATCAGGATGGCGCGTCCCGGCTGACCCCCTACAACTTCATCACCTCTTGGTATTGGATCTATGGCGATCCGCCTCGCCCGGTGCGCCAGGCCGACCTGCAGAAGGCCTATTTCGACGAGAACGGCGAATACCGGCCTGAGATCATGCAGGTCTTCGACGCCAACGGCGACGGCGAGCTGAGCGCAGAGGAATTGCGCATCGACACCGAGGAGAAAGAGTATGCTGTGCGGGTGCAGTTGACGGCCTTGGGGCTGGACAGCCCCCGCATCCACGGCGAAGTCCTGCCCTTCTCCCTCTCCCACAACGTGGCCTGGGGCGAATACGCCACGCAGGATTGCAAGGCCTGCCACAGCGATGACTCCCGCGTGTCGCAGCCGCTGATGCTGGCCAGCTACACGCCCGGCGGCGTCACACCCGAATTCGTGGGTGGCACGGGCCTGGAGACCACGGGCGATTTCGTCCAGGGTGAGCATGGCGAGCTCTATTACCAGCCCAGCACAGCCAAGGCGGGCCTCTATCTGCCCGGCCACGACCGGGTGAAGTGGATCGATTGGCTGGGATTCCTGATGCTGGTGGGCGTGTTCCTAGGCGTGCTTATTCACGGCGGTCTGCGGGTGTACGCCGCGGCCCATGGCGTGGTCGCCCATCATGGCCGCACGCGTAAGGTCTATATGTACACCTTCTACGAGCGGCTGTGGCACTGGACGCAGGCCATCGCCATCATCCTGCTCATCCTCACCGGCATCGTCATCCATCGCCCCGATATGTTCGGCAATATCGATTTCGGCGCCGTGGTACCGGTGCACAATGTCCTGGGCTTCCTGCTTCTGTTCAACGCCTTCTTCGCCCTGTTCTATTTCCTGGCAGGCGAGCGGATTCAGCAATTCCTGCCCGAACCCAAAGGCTTCTTTTATCAGGCGATTCAGCAGGGCATGTACTACGCCCGCGGCATCTTCCGCGGCGAGCCCCATCCCTTCGAGAAGGATGAGCGCCATAAGATGAATCCGTTGCAGCAGGCCACCTATCTGGTCATCCTCAACATCCTGCTGCCCCTGCAGATTCTCACCGGCATCCTCATCTGGGGCGCGCAGCGATGGCCCACCCTCTCGGACGCCATCGGCGGCTTGCAATATATCGCCCCCTTCCACACTTTCATCGCCTGGAGCTTCGCCGCCTTCGTGATCATGCACATGTATCTGGCCACCACGGGCCACACGCCCACCGCGGCCATCGAGGGCATGATCACCGGTTGGGAGGAGGTGGAAGTGGAGAACGGCCACGACGCCACGACCATTGCCTGAGAAAATCCGAGGTTGGGGGCGGCCATCTACGGTCGGGCCCCCAACCTCCGACCTCTGACTTCTGTCTCTGAACAAGAGGAGAACCCGTTTATGACCGCAGCAACCACCACTGAAAAGAAATCGAAACTGAAGCGCACGCCCAAGCCTTACACCAACGCCATCATCGCTGGCGTGTTGCTGGGCCTGGTCTTGTTCCTGGTGTACTTTTTCACGGGGGATGGCCTGGGCGCGTCGGGCGGCGCCAACCGCATCGCTATCTGGCTGGCCAAGATCGTCGCTCCGGCCTGGGTGAACAGCACGCCCTATCTCATTAAGTATGGCGGCGGGTCGAAGAATCCCCTGGATTCCTTCATCGTCATGCTGGATATCGGCGTGCTTCTCGGCGGCTTTCTCTCCGCCTGGTATTTTGGCCGGTTCAGCATTGAAACCATCAAAGGCCCGAAAGTCAAGGTCAGCTTCCGTTGGCTCATCGCCTTTCTGGGCGGCACGCTGGCCGGCTTCGGCGCCCGCATGGCCCGCGGCTGCACTTCGGGCCAGGGCCTGAACGGCGCGGCCACCCTCTCGGTGGGAAGCTGGGCTTTCCTGCTGGCCTTCTTCGCAGGGGGCTATCTGCTGGCCTACTTCGTGAAGAAACTCTGGTTCTAAGCCACTGATGAATGATCTGAAAAAAAACTTCACCACGGAGACACAGAGAGCACGGAGAAGGAGAAAGACAAGGTTTGGAGAGGATTTTCTCCGTGAACCCCCTTATTTTTCTCTGTGTCCTCCGTGTCTCCGTGTTGAAAACCTTTTTGCAGTGCATCCACTGATGACTGTTCACTGATAACTGATTCCTGAAACTTATCACCGGAGGCATTTATGGCGCCTTTTGATCCTGTAGAAGCCCTTGGCAAACCCCTTGGCTATCTCGTGTTCGTGCTTTTCGGCATGGGCTTCGGCGCAACCCTTGAGATCGCCGGTTTCGGGCTGGCGCACAAGCTGGTGGGCCAGTTCTACTTCAAAGACCAGACGGTCTTCAAAACCATGTTCACCTCGGTGCTGGTGGCTATGGTGCTCATCTTCTTCACCACCGGCATGGGCTGGCTGGATTATGACCGCATCTTCGTCCCGCCCACCTATTTCTGGCCCGGCGTGCTTGGCGGCCTGCTGCTCGGGTTCGGCATCATTATCGGCGGCTACTGTCCGGGCACCTCGATGGTGTCATCGGCGTCAGGCCATCTCGACGGCATCTTCTTTGTGGCCGGCGTCATGGCGGGCGGCCTGCTCTTCGGCAGCGTGGTGGACGGCTTCTGGGAATTCTACAACTCCAGCTTCATGGGCCGCTTCACCCTGCCCGAATGGCTGGGCCTGCCCACGGGCGTGGTGGTGTTTGGCGCGGTCGTGATGGGCGTGCTGCTCATCTGGGGCTCCGACGCCATCGAGAAAGCGTGGAAACGCCGCGAGGGAACATTGACCCAGGATGAGGTCAAGAAGGACCGCAAGATCCTCGGTGTGGTGTCCGTCGTGTTGATCCTGGGCGCGTTCGCCGTGATGGTCATCGGGCAGCCCACCCTGGCCGACGCCTGGAATCAAAACGCGGAGAAGCAGGCACTGCTGGCCGAAGGCAAAGCCTTCGTCCCCGCTGAGGAGATGACCCAGGCCATCTACGATCCCCTGATCAACCCTATCCTTCTGGACGTGCGCAGCGAGCGGGATTACAATCTCTATCATCTGGAAGGAGCCCGACGCGTGGATCTGGAGCAGATTCCCGGCATGATCGAGGAGCTGCTTAATGAGCCCGATGGCACGGTCGTTTTTGTGATGAGCAACGACGAGACCGCGGCCGTGGAGGCGTGGAAGATGCTGGTGGCCAAGAACACCGTCAACGCTTATGTGCTCAAGGGCGGCGTCAATGGCTGGATCGAGGAGTTCGGCGCGGACAAGTTCGTGCCCATCGAAGACCATCCCGATGACGCGCTGGCCTGGATCATCCCCGAAGCCCGCGGCGACAAATGGTCCAGCGCCATCCCCGAGCAGCCCCACGAAAAGAAACCGTACGAGATCATCAAGCTGCAGAAGAAGGCTCCTACGGGCGCGGGCGGCTGCGGTTGAGCCGTCAATCAGCCTTGTCCCTTCATCTTTGATCTTTCCTCTGTAACTGCTAACGTACTTGACTTTAGACCACCAAAAGCCACGAAGGCTCGAAGTTTTTCGAAGACACGAAGGAAAAACAATGAAAAATACGTCGTGCCTTCGCTTTTCTTCGTGTCTTCGTGGCAAAAAGTGGTCGCGATACCTTAGTAGTTACTTTCCTCTTCGATAATAGCATGAAAGGGAGGGGCCGGGTCGGACCATGTCGTCTGGCCCGGTTTCATGTTTTGCAGGGGAAACCAGGCGCCCGAGGGGCTGAGTCACTGATTTGACAGATCGCGCTCATCATGGTAGTTTTTTACAATCTGGTTTTCATGTTGGAAGAACTGTAAAGCCTTTCACTTCGTTCCCTCACTGGTTGGTCAGTTTCTTTTGGCATTTTCTCCGATTTCGATGTATTATTCGGCATCTCTCAGAACAGCTCCTTCTCGCCGCCGTCGAATGCAAGCGTCGTGACTTGTCTTGTCGCGTTTTGGGAATCTGTCGGATGACAACGAACGTCTGGGATCGTTGTATTCGATTGGATTTTGGTTTTTTCCGATTCTCCAACCTCTCTCTTTCCGTTTTCACTCAAAAAGGAGGAAATCCTGATGTCCCGAAAAGTTCTCATCGTTCTGCTCGTCCTCGTGATCGCGGCGCTGGCCGTGGCTGCTTGTGGCGGCAAGCAGACCCCCGCCCCCACCGAAGAAGCCGCCGCCACCCAGCCTCCCGCTGCTACTGAGCAGACCGCGGCGCAACCCACTGAGAAACCCGCGGAACAACCTGCTGCGCAGGAAGGCGAGGGCACGCTGGCCACGGTCAAGGCCCGCGGCAAGATCATCTGCGGCGTGAACCAGGCCGTGCCTGGCTTCGGCTTCCTGCAGCCCGATGGCAGCTTCGCCGGCTTCGACATCGACTTCTGCAAGGCGCTCTCCGCCGCCGTCTTCGGCAGCCCCGACAAGGTGGAATACCGCCCGCTGAACGCCAAGCAGCGCTTCACCGCCCTCCAGTCCGGCGAGATCGACGTCCTCATCCGCAACACCACCTGGACGCTGACCCGCGACACCGAGCTGGGCGCCAACTTCGCCCCCACCACCTTCTACGATGGCCAGGGCATCATGGTGCGCAAGGACAGCGGCATCAAGACCCTGGAAGACCTGCAAGGCGCTTCCATCTGCGTCAGCTCCGGCACCACCACCGAGCTGAATCTGGCCGACCAGATGGCCGCCCGCGGCATCGAGTACACCCCCGTCGTCTTCGAGACCGCGGACGAGACCACCGGCGCGTACCTGGATGGCCGCTGCGACGCCTACACCACCGATAAGTCCGGTCTGGTCGCCCGGCAGTCCATGTTCCCCAATCCCGAGGAGCATATGATTCTGGACGAGACCCTGTCCAAGGAGCCTCTGGGCCCCGTGGTGCGCCACGGCGACGATCAGTGGTTCGACATCGTCAAGTGGATGGTCTTCGCCACCTTCCAGGCTGAAGAGTCCGGCGTGACCTCACAGAACGTGGACGAGATGAAGAACAGCGACGTCCCCACCATCCGCAAGCTGTTGGGCGTGGAAGGCGACATGGGCCAGAAACTGGGCCTGGACAACGCCTGGGCCTACAACATCATCAAGCAGGTGGGCAACTACGCCGAGATCTATGATCGCAACCTGGGTCCCGACACCGTCTTCAACCTGCCTCGCGGCATGAACTCTTCCTGGAAGGATGGCGGTCTGCTCTACTCGCCTCCGTTCCGCTAAATCGACATCGGACCGTTGCATTGGAGGGAAGGGCCCGCGCTCTTCCCTCCTGTTCATCCAAGCATTCGCAGGTGCGACGCTCCTGAAGTGGGCCGTTGGTTGAACGCCCGTCATAACGCACATACAGGGATCTTTATGGCTGTTCGGGCCTGGTTTAGGGGCGTCACACCTTTCTCGCATCGCAGGAAGGAGCCATGACAACACTCAAGAAATCCGATCATGCAGCAGTGCCTTTCTGGCGAGATGAGCGGTATCTGAAGATCATCATTCAGGTGGTTGTAGTGGTGTTGGTGGTGTTGGCTGCGATTTATCTGGTGCGTAACCTGTTGACCGGGCTGGAAGATCTGGGGATTCCCCTGAGTTTCAAATTCCTGGGCATCGAATCCCAGTTCGATATCGGCGAATCCCTCATCGAATACAGCCGCACCAGCACCTACGCTCGGGCCTTGCTGGTAGGTATTCTGAACACCATCAAGGTTTCGTTCCTCGGCATCGTTTTCGCCACCATCTTCGGCATCATCGTCGGCATTGCTCGTCTTTCCAAGAACTGGCTGATCAATAAGCTCGCAGCCATCTATGTGGAAGCGCTGCGGAATATCCCCCTCCTTGTCTTCCTCATCTTTCTCAGCACCAGCGTCTTTCATAAGCTGCCCCGGGTGAATGAGGCGCTCTCCGCCTGGGGTTGGGCTTATCTCACGAATCGCGGCATCTATGTGGTTTGGCCGCAGCCTTCGGCCGGTTGGGACGTGTACAAATGGTTCTTGCTCGGGTCGTTCATCATCGGGCTCATCGTCGCCATCATCAAATATCGGGAAGGGGTGCGCACCGGCCGCATGCCCCTCTACTGGCTGTGGGGCATGGTGGTCTTCGTCGTGCTGGCTGTCGTCTCCTGGTTCATCGCCCTATTCATCGCCGGGCAACCCATGTATCTTGACTTCCCCTCTCTGCAAGGCCGCAACTTCAAGGGAGGCAAGTCCCTCACGCCCGAGTTCATGGCCATCTTCACCGGTCTGGTCGTATACACGTCCGCTTTCATCGCCGAGATCGTGCGCGCGGGCATCCAGGCTGTGTCCAAAGGCCAGCGGGAGGCGGCCACGGCGCTGGGGCTGAGCGGTTTCCAGACCATGCGCCTGGTCATCTTCCCCCAGGCCCTACGCGTGATCATCCCCCCCATGACCAGTCAGTATCTCAACCTGACCAAGAACTCCTCCCTGGCTATCGCCGTGGGGTATCCCGACCTGTTCGCGGTAGGCAGCACCATCATCAATCAAGCGGGCCGGGCGGTTGAGGTCATCCTGATCATGATGGGCGTCTACCTGACCTTCAGTCTGCTGACGTCGCTGTTCATGAACTGGTACAACAAGCACACTCGACTGGTGGAGCGGTAATCATGACGACTTTGACGCCTACAAAAGATGTCCTGCCACCCCCCACCGAACGATCCACAGTGTTGGGGTGGATGAAGAAAAACCTGTTCGGGTCCATTGGCGACAGCATCCTCACCATCCTTGGCGGGGCCTTCCTGGTGTGGATGATCTACACCCTCATCGTCTGGATCACCACCAAAGCGGAATGGGCCGTGGTCACGGACAACCTGCAATTGTTCATGAAGGGCCAGTATCCCGCCGATGCGGATTGGCGGTTGTGGTTCCTGCTCTTCCTGCTGGCTGTCATCGTCGGGCTGATGTGGGGCATCGCCATCAAACGCCCAACCGGCGCGGGGTGGACGCTTCTGATTGTGCCCATCGTGCTGGCAGCGTGGCTGTTCACGCTGGAGCGGTCCTCATGGTGGCGGCTGCTGGTTATCGACGTCCTGGCCATCATCGGGTATCTGCTGGGCAAGCGTTATCCGAGCAAGCTGAGCCGCATCACCTACCTCCTGGCTTTGCTCTACATGCCCATCGTCATCCTGATCGTGCGCGGGTTTGGCGAGGATGGCTTCCTGTTCTATGTGCCTACGAACCTGTGGGGCGGCTTGCTGCTCTCTCTGTTGCTGGCCATTTTCGCCATCGTGTTCTCCTTCCCCATCGGCGTGCTGCTGGCCCTGGGCCGACAGTCCAAGTTGCCCGCGGTGAAGGGACTCAGCGTGCTCTATATCGAGCTCATTCGCGGCGTGCCTTTGATCACCCTGCTGTTCATGGGCCAGCTCATGCTGCCCCTGTTCTTGCCTGCTGGCATCACCATCGACCGGGTGCTGCGCGCCATCGTGGCCATGATCATGTTCGCCGCGGCCTATATGGCCGAGAATGTGCGCGGCGGCTTGCAGTCCATCCCCAAAGGCCAGTACGAAGCCGCCGACGCCATTGGTCTCAGCGGCTGGCAGAAGATGGTGTTCATCATCTTGCCGCAGGCCCTGCGAGCCGTCATCCCCGTGCTGGTAGGCCAGTTCATCGGCCTGTTCAAAGACACGACCCTGGTGGCCCTGCTCGGCCTGCTGGACCTGTTGGGCATCGCCCGCGGCGTGCTGGCCAACCCCAATTACATCGGCCGCCAGCTTGAAGTCTTCACCTTCATCGGTCTCATCTACTGGGTGTTCAGCTATGGCATGTCCTACGGCTCGCAGCGCCTGGAGGCCGTGCTTGGCGTGGGCGAGCGCTAACCCGATTCGTCAATCCACAGCCCCTCCATCTCATCAGGAGCTTTTCATATGAGCACAGAACAAACCCAACAGAGTTTTGCCGAAAGCATTCCCGACCGGGAGCGCATCGAACGGCCCGAATTGGGCAGTGCGGATGAGCCCATCATCGTTTGCGAAGATGTGCATAAATGGTATGGGCAATTCCACGTCCTGCGCGGCGTCAACATGCAGGTGCGCAAGGGCGAGGTGGTCGTGATCTTCGGCCCGTCCGGGTCGGGCAAATCCACCTTCATCCGCTGCATCAATCGCCTGGAGGAGCATCAGAAGGGCCGTATCATTGTGGATGGCATCGAGCTCAGCCATGACGTGCGCAATATCGCCGCCATCCGCAAGGAAGTGGGCATGGTCTTCCAGCAGTTCAACCTCTTCCCCCACCTGACGGTCCTGCAAAACATCACCCTGGGCCCCATCTATGTCCGCAAGTGGGATAAACAGAAGGCCGAGGAAATCGCGATGCAACTCCTGGAGCGCGTCGGCATTCCCGAGCAGGCCCACAAGTATCCAGGCCAGCTTTCGGGCGGCCAGCAGCAACGCGTGGCCATCGCCCGCGCGCTGGCCATGCAGCCCAAGATCATGCTCTTCGACGAGCCCACCTCCGCGCTTGACCCCGAGATGATCAAGGAAGTGCTGGAAGTCATGGAAGAGCTTGCCGCCAGCGGCATGACCATGCTCGTGGTCACTCACGAGATGGGATTCGCTCGGGCGGTGGCCGACACCATGTATTTCTTCGACCAGGGACAGATCGTGGAGTCCGGGCCGCCCGAGCAGATCTTCGAAAACCCGCAGGAAGATCGCACCAAGCTGTTCCTGTCTCAGATTCTGCAGCACTGAGTTCGCTGCGATTTCAGAAACCCTGTCCATCGCAACGCGCGTCGCCTTCTCGCGGCGCGCGTTTTTTAGGGTGTGCTCCTAACCCGGATAAGCCGGAACCAAGAAGGAACACAGAGTTGCACAGAGAAACCACAGAGTGTCACAGAGAAAGAATGATCCATGAATCTCTGTGAGGCTCTAAAGCAGCTCTGTGAGCTCTGTGTAACTTTTAGCTCGCCGGGCTAAACTGAAGTCATTTTGAAACTCGGTATTTTTGGGGCCACGCCCGCCCGGCGCTGAAGCCGCCAGGCTACGGAACGACGCCGGGTGAACCCGGCTTGAATGCGCCACGGCGGAAAAGCCCCATTCATGGGGCGTCGTTCTTAGCCCGCAGGTTCACCTGCGGGTGGTTTTAGAACAGCGTCATATTCGCATGGAAGTCGAGCCAAAAACCTGGTTTTCATTTTGCTTCCAGTTTAAAATGTCACTGATAAGGCGTCAATCTACTGCACACTGAAAACGTTTCTCCCGGGAGCCAATCATGTCCCTTCCCTCTATTGATGAATCCTACCTGCGCGACGTTCTCATCCGTCTTCTCAACACCCCCAGCCCCACCGGTTTCGCTGATCGGGCCATAGCCTTCGTGGAGTCAGCCCTGGCCGAACTGGGCCTGCCTTCTGAACGCACCCCCAAGGGCGCTCTCATCGCCCGACTGCCGGGGATGCAGGAGGGCCCGCCCCGGGCGCTGACCGGGCATGTGGACACCCTGGGCGCGATGGTCAAGGAGATCAAGCCCAACGGGCGGCTGAAGCTGACCAAGATCGGCGGTTTCGCCTGGAACACGGTGGAGGGAGAAGGATGCCGGGTGTTCACCCGTTCGGGCCGGGAGATCATGGGCAGTTTTCTCCTGACCAAGGCCTCGACCCATGTCTACGGTCAGGAGGTGGGCTCCTTGCGCCGCGAGGACGCCACCATGGAAGTGCGGTTGGATGAACGCGTGGCCAACGCCGCAGATGTGCAGGCGTTGGGCATCGCGGTGGGAGATTTCGTGGCCTTCGACCCGCGCGTCGTCGCCACCCCCAGCGGCTTCATCCGCTCCCGGCATCTGGATGACAAGGCTTCGGTGGCCGCCATGCTGGCCGCGGCCAAAGCGCTGGCTGACGCCGGCATGATGCCCGCCTATCCCTTCCTGCTGCACTTCAGCAATTACGAGGAGGTGGGGCATGGCGCGGCCAGCGATTTTCCACCCGATCTGGCTGAGTTGGTGGCCGTGGATATGGCCGCAGTGGGCGCAGGGCAGACATCGGACGAGTTCCACGTCACCATCTGCGTCAAGGATAGCGGCGGGCCCTACCATCATGGTCTCACCAATCGCCTGCGCGACCTGGCCGACGTCCATCATATCCCCTACAAGGTGGATATCTACACCTACTATGGCTCCGATGGCGAGGCGTATTGGCGCGCGGGCGGAGCCGCCCCTGTCGCCCTCATCGGCCCGGGCGTGGACGCCTCCCACAATTACGAGCGCACTCACATGGACGCGCTCTTCGCCACCACGCAACTCATCCTGGCCTATATGCTGCAACGTGATGCGTAATGCGTAATCCGTGAGGTCATCGCGCATCACGGTTTACGTTTTGTGGCCCTGGCTCTCCGCGCTGGAGCCTGCTATGAAAATAAAGTAATCAGTGATCAGTTATCAGTAATCAGTGGAAATCTGCGAAGCATCTGCGAAAATCTGCGTTCTCATTTTCATCGGTATCGGCGCGGGCTTGCCAGCCGTTGGCCTGTTCAGACGGCCGCGGCTCACTCCCTGGCGCCCGCGAATCCGGCGCTGCGCTGCGCCCACACCGGCGTGCTGTACAGTCCCGTCTCGTAAATGTATTTGCGCACGCATTCGGGCAGCAGATAGCGGATGCTGCTGCCGTGGAGGATGCGGCGGCGGATGTTGTTGGAGGAGATGTCCACGCCCGGCATGGGCAGCAGGGTCACCTCATGGCTGATGCCGGGCAGGGCCCGCTCCAGGGGCTCCCAGTCGATGTCGAAGCCCGGGCGGGTGGCTGCGGCCAGGCGGGCGAGCTGGCGGATGCGTTCCGGTTCGTGCCAGTTGGGGAAGTCGATGACCGAATCCAGGCCCATGAGGAACCAGAGATCGTCGCCCGGCCTCAATAGCGTCTTGCGGGCGATTTCCAGCATCTCTGCGGTGTAGTCTGGGCCCTTGCGTTCCACGTCGATGAGGCTGATCTCGAAGGCGCCGTTATCTTCGATCGCCATCTTCAGCATAGCGATGCGGTCTTCGGCCCGGGCCACGACCTTGCCATGCTTGTGAGGCGGGTCGGCCGCGGGCACGAAGTAAACTTTGTCCAGCCGCAGGGTGTCGCGGGCGGTTTCCGCCAGGATGAGGTGTCCGAAGTGGACGGGATCAAAGGTACCGCCCAGGAGTCCGATGCGCGCCATAAGGGGTTCTGTGGGTGAGTGCGATGTGAGTGGGGGTGGTGTTCAGTTCAATAGTCGAAGTCGCTGCGCCATTCCAGCTCGACGTTTCCGATAATGACCGTGTCGCCATCCTGGATGCTCGCTTCCTCCAGGGCCTGGGCCACGCCCATGGCTTCCATGATGCGATGGAAGCGCAGCGCGGCCTCATAGTAGTCCCAATTGGTCATGGCCGCGGCCCGCTCGATGCGCTTGCCCCGCACCACCCAGCCCTCGGGCGTCTTCTCGATGGTGAACGCATCCTCATCCACAGGGCGGATGACGGGCAGGGCGCGTTTGCGTTCGAGCGGGGGCAGTTCCTTGAGGATGGCGACGGCCCGGCGCAGGAGAGTTTCCACATTTTCGCCCGTGGCCGCGGAGATGGGGATGGCCTCGACGCCCATGGCCGCCAGCCGGTCGCGGATATGAGGCCAGCGTTCCCGCACCTCGGGCAGATCCATCTTGTTGAAGCCCACGACCTGGGGTTTATCCGCCAGTTCGGGATTGAACAACTCCAGTTCCTGGTTGACGGCCTCGAAATCGCCGATGGGGTCGGGGCTGAGTCCATCCAGCAGGTGGATGAGGACGCGGGTGCGCTCGACGTGGCGCAGGAAGTCATCGCCCAGGCCCACGCCTTGATGCGCGCCCTCGATGAGACCGGGGATATCGGCCAGGACCACGTCCGTGTCGTCGATGATGGCGACGCCCAGGTTGGGAGCGAGGGTGGTGAAGGGGTAGTCCGCGATCTTGGGTTTGGCGCGGGTGACGTGGGATAGCAGGGTGCTCTTGCCTGCGTTGGGCACGCCGATGATGCCGATGTCCGCGATGAGCTTTAGCTCCAGCCGCAGCCAGCGCTCCTCGCCCGGCTCGCCCTTCTCCGCGATGCGGGGGGCCTGGTTGGTGGAGGAGCGAAAAGCGTAGTTGCCCCGGCCGCCGCGGCCGCCCTGGGCCACCAGCAGCCGTTCGCCCGGTTCCAGCAATTCGCCCAGGAACTCACCCGTTTCCGCGTCGTAGACCTCGGTTCCAGGCGGCACAGGCACCTCCAGATCCTTGCCTTGCGCGCCCTGTTTGTTGGAGCCGCTGCCATGCTTGCCCTGCTCCGCCTTGAAATGGACTTTGTAGGCGAAGTGGGCGAGGGTGTTATGCCGGGGGCTGGCCACCAGATAGACGTCGCCCCCCTTGCCGCCGCTGCCGCCCGCGGGCCCGCCTCGCGGCACAAATTTCTCGCGCCGGAATGCGACGACGCCATTGCCACCGTCGCCGCCTTTGACGTAGATCTTCGCGCGGTCCTTGAACATGATCAGGGATTCAATTGTGCGACCTTGCCGATGAACGCCATGCTCAAACGCTTGATTTCCTTCAGCACGTCGGTAATCTCGGGGTCGAGGAAAATATCGAGTTGTTCGACGCCTTCGTCCGCCCACAGCGCTTCCAGTTGGGCCTGAAGGGTTTTGGCTTCTTCGACGAGTTGGGTGAGTTCGGTATGAGCGTCGGTCATGGCATGCTCCGATAGGTAAATGGCGGGTTGACAGGTTGGGTGCATTCGCATTATAGCACAATCGTGTTGCATGAAGGCATGGCATGTCTCGTTTGACGTTTTCCGCGCAGGCGGTCCGAGCGCAAACTCGCTGATGCGGATGAAAATGGCTGGCGCGTAGCCCCGTAGACCGGTAAACCAGAACGCTCATATTGGAATAGCAGACATGTTTTTTCGTCGAGTGAACAAGGCAAGCAAAGATTGAAGATATGAGCAAAGCAACGAAAAAACATCAGAAACCATGTGATGGAGGATCATTTCCATACGGC
>JALXCB010000107.1 GCA_026991225.1 Anaerolineae bacterium
CCTTCGCCTGGGTGTTGGGGATGGTGGGGCCGCAGGAGACGAGGATGGCGGTCGCCTCATCGGCCTGGGCGGGGCGAGCCAGGCGCTCCTCGCTCAAGGCCCGGCGGTCCACGATATCCAGCCGGGGCGGGCGACCGGGCGGGGTTTGGGTCACGGCGAAGGTGTTTTCGGCCATGGCGTAGCTCACGGCCAGCATCTCCTCCCGTACGCCCGCATCCCCAAACCGCTGCAAAAAGAGCTGATGACTGTCGTGGCGGGCGGGCTCGGAGCAATTGATGAACATGCGCATGGCATCCAGCCGCACGCCTTCCAAATCCTGACGGCGCACCCGGCGGGCCAGATGGTTGTAGGCGAAGTTGGGCAGCCAGGTCAGCGTGCCGCCATAGTCGTGGATGGCCCGTAACAGCAGGGCGGGATGCCGCACCCAGTCGAAGGGGGACATGAGCACGAGGGGGACGCCCTGCACCAGGGGCTGCATGAAACCGGCGATGAGGCCCATGTCGTGGTAAAGGGGCAGCCAGCTCACGATGACGTCGTCCGGGCGCAGGTCGATGGCCCGGGCGTAGCTGGCAAGCTGGTTGAGCACGGCCCGATGGCTGAGGGCCACGCCCTTTTGCAGGCCCGTGGTGCCGCTGGAGTGCTGGAGAAAGGCGATGTCCTCCGGCCCAGGCGCGTGGGGGCGAAAATCCGCGATCCCGGCTGCGCTCGCCAGCCCAGCCAGCTCGCTGGAGCCGATTACCGGGCAATCCGCGGTGCGGGCCATCACCGGTGCGAACGCATCGCTGGTGAAGATGAGTCGCACGCCCGACCGCCGCACCAGCTCGTTCATGTTCCGCATGTAAACGTCGGGATCGAGCTTTTCGGTCAGAGTGGGGAACATGGAGGGGATCGCGCCCATGAGCAATGCGCCCCAGAACGCGTCAATGCTCTCCAGGTTCTGGAGATGGGCGATGATCACCAGGTCCCCTGCCTTCACGCCCAGCTTCCTCAACCCCGCCGCATACGCCCGCGTCCGGGCCTGGAAATCCGCCCGGGTGACGACGATGGGCTTCGCGCCTGTGGCGAGGAAGATGATGGCGGGCGCGTCGGGCCCCTGGCGGCGCAATGCCGCCGCATCGAGCAGGGTGGCGTAGGCGTCTCGCGTGTCGAGCGTGAGCATTAGCCGCGCATCACCCGGGCGACCATCTGGTTTAGGGTGTCCATCTTGTCCACGGTGAGGTCGGGGTCGGGGATGTAAACGCCGAATTCCTGCTCCACGAAGACGGCAAAGTCGGCCAGGGCGAAGGAATCCATGAGCCCGCCGGTGATGACGCCCTCGTCATCGGCCAGGTCGTAATCGGGGTCGCGAATGAGCTCGTGGGTGATGTACGTGCGGATTTTCTCTCGCACGACGTTTTCGTCCAGATTGGGCATGAGATGACTCCGGGGAATTGAGATTTTTATACAAGAACCCGATTATACGCTTTCCCAAACGGGGGAACAAAGGACGCGCGCCATCACAGCCCAAAGATATGGGTGATGACGGTGGTGCCCGCGCCGCCCACGCTCTGCATCATGGCGATCTCGGGGCTGGGAAGCTGGTTGGGGCCTGCCCGGCCCGTGAGCTGCAACACGATCTCGCACACCTGATAGAGCGCGGTGGCTCCGATGGGATGCCCGCGGGCCTTGAGTCCGCCCATGGTGGCGATGGGGATATCACCCTCCAGACCGATGCGCATCTCCTGGGCCAGACGCCAGCCTTCGCCCTGTCGGGCGTAGCCTACGGCTTCGAGAATGAGCGCGGCCATGATGCTGAACGCGTCATGCAGCTCGAAAAAGTCCACATCCCGGCGATGGACGTTGGCGTGGCGAAAGGCTTTGAGCGCGGAGAGATGAGAGCCCTTGAGGAAGAGAGGGTCCTCCCGATCGAAGACGCGGAAGCGGTCGGTGGCCACGCCCGCGCCCAGAATCTTGACGGGGTTGGGCGAATAGGCCCGGGCCTCCTTGGTGGGAGCCAGGACGACGGCCGCGGCCCCGTCGCAGATGGGTGAGCTGTCGAACAGGCGTAGGGGATACTGGATGACGCGCGAGTTGAGGACCATCTCGCGGGTGACCACCTTGTCGCGGAAGAGGGCGTTGGGGTTGTTGCGGGCGTTGGCGTGGGCGTTGAGCGCGAAGTTCACGAAGCCATCGTCGGGAACGTTGAATTGCTGCATGTAGAGCCGCATGATCTCCGCGTTCTTGCCGATAAGGGTGTCGCCGTTGACGACCTCCTGCTCCGCGTCCAGGGCCTTGGCCAGGACGGGGGTGGGCACGCCGTCGCTCATCTTCTCCACGCCCACGGCGACGGCCAGGTCCGCCTCGCCGCTGGCCACAGCCAGATAGGCCATGCGCAGCGCGGCCGCGCCTGTGCCCGTGGCCGCGCGCACGTCCAGGGCCTCCACCCCCGCCAGGCCGGCCTCGTCCGCGATGAGCGCGGCCACATGCTTCTGCCCTTGCAGCTCATCGCCCAACATATTCCCGGCGAAAAGCGCGTCCACCCTGTCAACTTCGGCGTCGGCCATGGCCAGACGCACAACTTCCGCGCCCATCTGGCGCAAACTCTGTTTGGTTTGTTTTTGCACCGGAATCTGTCCGATGCCGACAATGCTGACTGGTCTCATGCCCCCTTGTTTACACCCGAATGGGGTCCGTCGTCAAGAAATGAGTGAGCTCCAAATGGGCGTCACGAGCGGAAGCTCGTCGATATCGATGAAAACGCCTCGCGGTCAGGCTTGCACGGGAAGCCAGTGCCGTGACGAGTGAAACGTGATGCGTGAGACCGTCACGTTTCACGTTTTCACGTTTCACGCCCGTTGCAGACTCGCCCAACGTGGGCTTCGAGTTGCTTTTGCAGACGAACGCAACGTTATTTTCGGGTGTGTCCCAAATAATTGGCGACGTAGGCGACCTCCGGGAGGTGGCGACAGAGTTTGGGGCAAAATGAAGCGTTTGACGCCACCTCCCGGAGGTCTTGCCAAAAAATTGGGACGCACCCTTATTTTCGGAACAGTTGCCAACAAGCTGCAAAGTCATTATACTTGAAGGTGAACGATGTCATCTCCTTCTCATCCAGGGAGGTACTGCGATGACCAACATGGAACAGGGTTGTGTGGAACCCGCGGCCGGGCCACTCGTTCCCGAACCCCCATCTGAACAACAAACAACACAAACCGCACCGCAGGAGGTGAATATGCTTGCGCGCGTTGGAAAGGAAGCCCCTGATTTCGAAGCCTCGGCGTTTGTGCCGGGCGTAGGTTTCAAAAACGTCAAACTCTCCGATTATAAAGGCCAGTGGATCGTCCTCTGTTTCTATCCGGGCGACTTCACCTTTGTCTGACCGACCGAACTTGCAGCGGTCGCTGCCAAATATGATGAGCTGAAGTCCCTGGGCGTGGAAGTGCTGGCCATGAGCACCGATAGCCGGTTCGTCCACAAAATCTGGCAAGAGGAAGAACTCTCCAAGATGATTGAAGGGGGCGTGCCCTTCCCCATGTTGTCCGATGCGGGGGGTCGGGTCGGCGCGCTCTATGGCGTATACGACGAAGCCGCCGGCGTGGATATCCGAGGACGGTTCATCATCGATCCCAATTTTGTGATTCGCGCCATGGAGGTGCTGACGCCCGAAGTTGGCCGCAATCCCAACGAACTGATCCGCCAGATCAAAGCCTTCCAGCATGTGATGGAGACGGGCGAGGTGACTCCTTCGGGCTGGGAGCCTGGCGATGTCACCCTCAAGCCCGGGCCCGATCTGGTGGGCCGCGTGTGGGAAGTCTGGAAACCCTGACGCGCAAACCATCCCCAGGAGATGACATCCCCCAGGCAGGCGGCGCATTTCTGCGATCCGCCTGTCTTTTTTATATGTCGATTTCAATCTGGTTTTATCGGGATCATACCCTTATAATAAGGCCATGTTTAATTACGTCCGTCGCGCGCAGAATCTCTCTCGCTACCGGCGCATCATTTCGGTTTTTGTCCAGCATGGGTTTGGCTCTCTGCTGGAACAGTGGGGCGTGGATCGTTATTTGATCACCCCCGCCCGGATCAGGCGCCGCCGCGAGGAGCTGGAGCGACTGACGCCGGCCCAGCATTTTCGTTTGGCCCTGGAGGAGCTAGGGCCCACCTTCATCAAAATCGGCCAGATACTCAGCACCCGGCCCGATCTCCTCCCTCCCGAATACATCACCGAACTCAGCAAGCTGCAGGATGCGGCCCCGCCCATCCCGTGGGAGGATGTGGCCGCACAATTGACCGAAGAATGGGGGCGACCGCCCGAGGAGCTCTTCGCCAGCATCGAAAGAACGCCTCTGGCCTCCGCCTCTCTGGCTCAGGTGCACGCCGCAACGCTTCATTCGGGCGAGGAAGTGGTCATCAAAGTGCAACGTCCGGGCATCTGGCCCACCATTCAGTCCGACCTGGCTATCCTCGAGGACCTCGCTTCGGTGGCGCAGCACACCTCCCTGGCCGAACTCTATGATCCCATGGACATCGTTCAAGACTTCTCCTTCACCCTGCAGAACGAGCTGAACTACCTGCAGGAGGGGCGCAACGCCGACCGCTTCCGGGAAAACTTCGAGGGCGAACCCGCCATCTACATTCCCAAAGTCTATTGGGATTTCACGACCCGCCGGGTGCTGGTGCTGGAACGGATTTATGGGGTCAAGATCAACGACGTGGAGACCATGACGCGGGTGGGGATCGATCCCAAACAGGTGGCGTTGAACTCGGCCCGGCTCATCGTCAAAGAAGTGCTGGAAGATGGCTATTTTCACGCCGACCCTCACCCCGGCAACTTCTTCGTCATGCCCGGCGCGGTGATCGGGGCCATGGATTTCGGCATGGTCGGGCATCTTTCCCGCGAAGACCGCATCAATTTGATCAAACTCTATGTCGCCTCCGTGCGTCTGGATGCGGATCGGATCGTGGAGCAGCTCATCCGCATGGGGGCCGCCAACGCGTATATCAACCGTGCGGACCTCAAGCGCAGCATCACCCGTCTCCTCAACAAATATCAGGGGCTGCCGCTGAAGGAAATCCGGGCGCAGGAAGTCGTCAACGATATCATACCCATCGTCTACCGGTTTCACCTGCGCCTGCCCTCCGACCTGTGGCTGCTGGGCAAGACCCTGGGCATGATGGAAGGCGTTGGCCTGCAACTGGACCCCGACTTCGATATGTTCGCCGTGTCAAAGCCCTTCGCCGAGAAGCTCATGCGGGAGATGTGGTTGCCCTCGACCTGGGGCCCGGAGATAATCGGGGATATTCAGGCCTGGGGCGATCTATTCGAGGTGCTGCCGCGGGCCAGCGCCAAGTTGCTCTACGGGCTGGAATCGGGCAAGGTGCCCCTGGATATGACCTTCGATGTGCAACGGCCCGTGATGGACCGTCTGGATCGGGCCTTGACCCGGCTCTCGGTCAGCCTGTTGCTGGGCGCGTTCATTCTGGCCCTGGCGCTGCTCATCTCCAACGCCCCCGCCAGTCCCATCATCATGGCGTTGATCGTGCTGGGCTTCCTTACCGCCATGGGATTGGGCCTGTGGTTCCTCATTTCAGTATTGCGGCGAGTGTAAAACACCGCCTTTCCTCCCCATGCTTGCCCCGAAGATCATGAAACGACTTTTGCTTATTCCACTGATCCTAGTGACCCTTACGGCTCTCTTCGCAGCATGTACGCCCGTGCTCCCGCCTGTCCCAACGCCCGCGCCCAACGCCAGTCCCACCACGGTCGCTCCCACGCCAACGCCCCCGGAGCCTACACAGCCTCCCGCGCCCACGGCGCCCCCCACGCCCAGCCTGCCCGCGCCGGCGCTCTTCGACATCCCCTGGGATGACCGCACGCCCTTCGCCGCCGGCCTCATCCCGGCGGAGCAGGACGCGCTGGAGGAGCGTCCTTTTGCCAGCGTCTACCACATCGATTTCACGGTCAGGGATGACATGACCCACGTGTCGGGCAAGCTGGAAGTGCGCTACACGAATGCCGAGACCGTGGCCCTAAACGAAGTGCTCTTCCGCCTGTTTCCCAACATTCTGGGCGGAGAGATGAAAGTGACCGGGGTCAAAGTCAATGGTCGGGATACGAAAACCCTGTTGGAGACCGAGGACAGCGTGCTGCGCGTCGCCATGCCCGCGCCCCTGCAGCCGGGCGATCAGGTCGTCATCGCCATGGACTACGACGTCACCATCCCCACCACGCCCGGAACGAATTACGCGGTGCTGGCCACCATGGATGACATCATGGCCCTGGCCCACGCCTATCCCATGATCCCGGCCTACGACGATGACATCGGCTGGTATGATGATCTGCCGCCCAACTACGGTGACGTGACGTACAGCGACATAGCCTACTATCTGGTGCGGGCCAGTCTGCCCGCGGGACAGGTGGTGCAGGCGTCCGGAATCGAGCTGGATCGTTCGGAAAGCGACGGGCGTCAGGTCATCACCTGGGCGGCCGGGCCCATGCGCGACTTCTATCTCGTTGCCAGCCCCCGCTATCAGGTCATCGAGGAGAAGGTGGGGGATACGACCGTGCGGGCCTATGCGCCGGGCGAATACAGCGCCGCCAACGAGCTGGCCCTGGATTACGCTACCAACGCGCTGAAGGTCCTCAACCGCTATTACGGCGTTTATCCTTTCACCGAACTGGATGTGGCGGGCACGCCCACCCTGGCCGGGGGCGTGGAATATCCCGGCCTCATCGTCGTCGCCTTGCAGCTTTATGATCCCGAGCAGAGATTCTTCGAAGTCGCCACCGCACATGAGGTGGGACATCAATGGTTCTACAGCGTCGTGGGCAACGACCAGATCCACCATCCCTGGCTGGATGAATCCCTGACTCAATTCAACACCCTGCTCTATTTCGAAGATAGATATGGCGAGGCGGGCTACGCCATGGAACGAATGAATTTCGAGCGCCGTTGGGAATACATCGATAATGCGGACATCCCCCTGGACCTGCCCGTCTCCGCTTACGACGAAGCGGAATACAGCGGCATCATCTACGGCCGCGGCGGCCTCTTCTTCGATGAATTGCGCAAGAAAATCGGCGACGACGCCTTCGAAACCTTCCAGAAAAACTACTACAACGCCTTCAAATGGGATATCGCCACCACCGACGGGCTAAAGCGGGTGGCCGAAGACGCCTGCGGCTGCGACCTCACGCCCATGTTCGAGGAGTGGGTGTATCCCAAGCCGTAATGCGTCATGCGTGATGCGTAACGACCTCACGTTTCACGTTTTCACGCATCACGCCCGTTGCAGACTCGCCCAACTTTGGCTTTGCGAACTTTTCGCAACCGACGATCATTCTATTTTCATAGCAAACCCATGCCACTCACCATCACCTACCCCCTCAGCGCCCTGCTGGCCATCGCCATTCCCATCCTCGTGGGCATCTTCCTGGCCCAGAAATACGGCCTCACCTGGAAGCTGTTCCTCTACGGCGCGGCCGCATTCGTCCTGGCCCAGCTTGTGCACATTCCCCTCAACCTGGCGCTGAGCAAATTCATCCCTGCGCTGGGCCCGAACGGCAATCTGCTGGCCCGCGTCCTCGTCTTCAGCCTCACTGCGGCCATCACCGAGGAGCCCGCCCGCTATTCCGTGCTCAAGGGCAAGCTGAGCTGGGCCCGCGGCTGGAAAGAAGCTCTCATGTACGGAGCCGGGCACGGCGGCCTGGAATCCATTCTCGTAGGCCTCTCCCTGCTGGGCGCCTTCATCTCCCTGTCCGCTCTACGGGCCAATCCCGCCCAACTGGCCCAGATCCCGCCCGCACAGCAGGCTCTGGTGCAAAAGCAACTGGAGGCGTTTTGGTCTGCCACCTGGTACGTCTCCCTCATGCCCGCGGTGGAGCGCTTCTTCACGCTGATCATCCAGATTGCCCTGGCGGTCATCGTCATGCAAGTGTTTTTGCGTGGGAACCGGCACTGGCTGTGGGCCGCCATCGGTTGGCATTGGCTGGTGAATGCCGTCAGCGTGTGGAGCCTGGGACGTTTTCAGAACGTGTTCATCACCGAGAGCATCATCGGCGTCTTCGCCCTCACCAGCCTCATGATCATCCTTTTCTTTCGTCCTGTTCCCCAGGAAGCCGTTGTGACCAGCGATCTGGGGAAGGCAGATGAGGCCAAAGGCGACGGATGAACGCAGGGTAGGGAAAAAGCACTCCTGGTAGGGTATGGTCATGCGCCTGGGCGTCGTCATCGTCAGCTACAACGTGCGGGACCTGTTGCGGGCCTGTCTGCAATCGGTCTACGAAGACATCGCGCGCACGCCGGGCCTGGAAGCCGAGGTGGTCGTGGTGGACAACGCGTCCGCGGATGGCAGCGCCGCCATGGTGGCGGAGGAGTTTCCTCTGGTGCAGCTCATCGCCAGCGAAGAAAATCTGGGTTTTGCGCGGGGGAACAATGTGGCGCTGAGGATGCTGGGTTTCGGAGAAGAGGTCTCACGCAAAGACGCCAAGACGCAAAGAGATAATCAAAAGGGGATAGCGAAACCCGAGGTCGTGTTGCTTTTGAACCCGGACACGGAGTTGCATCCGGGCGCGCTGGCGACGATGACGGGCTTTCTGGCCTCCCATCCCCACGCGGGAGGCTGCTGTCCCCAGCTAAACTACGGCGATGGCGGCTTCCAGCACAGCGCCTTTCGTTTCCCCGACCTCATGCAACTTTACCTCGACCTGCACCCCATCCCCCGGCTGATGGCAACCCGCCTGAACGGACGTTATCCCCGCCGCCTGTACGACCGCGGGCGGCCCTTCCCCGTGGATTTCGCCCTGGGCGCGGCGCTGATGGTGCGGGCGGAGGCCATCGACGCCGCCGGACTGCTGGACGAGGGCTACTTCATGTACGCCGAGGAGATGGATTGGCAGATGCGCATCCAGCGGGCGGGCTGGGCCATCTACTGCGTCCCCAGCGCCCGCGTCACCCACTACGAAGGCCAGAGCGCCCGTCAGTTCCGCCGGGCCATGACCGTGGCCCTGTGGCGCTCCCGGCTGCGTTACTACGACAAATACCATCCCGCCTGGAAGCGGCGGCTGGAGCGAAGCCTCATCGCCCGGGCCATGCGAAGGCGGTTGGATGAGGCGCGGGCCGCGCTGGCCGCGGGCGCGGGCGATGCGGGCGAGCTACGCGACCAGATCGCGGCCTACGAGGAGATTCTGGCGCTGGTAGGGGAATGAGATGCGTTCGGGGCGGCGCTTGGGCGATTTTCTCATCCAGACCGCGGCATTCGTTATGGCCGTGCGCACGGTCATGCTGGTCGCCTATCCCTGGCTGCTGAACCACGCCGCCAGCTACGCCCTCATCAGCGACCGCATCCACCATTATCAGGTGGGGCTGGCGCTTTTCCTGGCGGGGGTGGTCTTCCACCGACAACTCAAGGCCCATCTCTCCCTTTTCCTGGCCTTCTGCCTGGCCCTGGTGCTGGAAGAATACCTGGTGATCATCTACGAATTGGGCGTCGAAGTCCCCTACAACTACCTCTCCCCCACCGACAACGTTGTGGTTTATCTCGCTGCCCTCGGCGGCGTCCTCCTCGGCCTCTCACTGATACGGACCAACCGACCAGGCGACTGATCGACTGAACGACCGCCTGACTACGCCACCCACCAATCTGGCACAATGACCTCGGTCACCGCGTCGGCCATGAGCTGCTCGACCATCCAGGGGATGTCCAGCGCCTCCTCTGCGGCCCGCACATCCTCGATCTTCGCGGCCGTCTCCACTCGCCGGGGCTGGAACAGGGTGCAGGCTTCGTCGTGGGGGAGGATGCTGATCTCGTACGTGCCGATGCGCCGGGCCTCGGCGATGATCTCCTGCTTGTCGAAGGCGATGAGGGGGCGCAGCACGGGAAACGCGGCCGCGTCCTCGATGGCGGCCAGGTTGGGCAGGGTTTGACTGGCGACCTGGCCCAACGATTCGCCCGTGACCAGCGCCCGCGCCCGATGCTTCCACGCCAGCTTGTTGGCCACGCGCATCATCATGCGGCGGTAGAGAATGGTGCGATAGCGTTCGGGGCAGGCCACGGAGATGATCTCCTGGGCCTGGGAGAACGCCACCAGGGTGAGCTTGATGCGTCCGTGCCAGTCGGCCAGGACTTTGGCCAGGGCCCGGGCCTTGCGCACGCTGGCGTCATCGGTTTGGGGCTGGCCGTGAAAATGGACGAGATGGAGGGAGAGGCCCCGCTTCATCATGCGCCAGGCCGCCACGGGCGCGTCGAAGCCCACGCTGAAGAGGACGACCCCGCGGCCGCTGGAGCTGACGGGCAGGCCGCCAGGGCCCGGAACTTTGCCCGCAAACACATACGCCCGGCCCTGCACTACCTCCACGAACACTTCCAGCTCCGGATGGGTCAGGTCCACCCGGGCGTGGGACACCTCCCACACGGCGGAACCAACCTCCCGGCCGATATCCTGCGAGGTGAAGGGATAGCGTTTCTCCGCCCGTTTGGGCCGCACCGCGAAGGAGTCGAAGGTCAGGCCCTGCACAAGCTGTTGGGCCGCGGCCTTCATGGCCTCCATCTCAGCCTCGACTTCTGCGCCCACGCTGAGGTTCACGATCCCAAACACCTTCTGCAGCCGGGCCATGACCTTGGGCGCGTCCTCGCGGCGCAGGCCGCGGATGACCAGGCGGTTGCGCACATGCCGCACGCGGGCGCCAGGGATATCCCGCAGCCGCTGGTTGATGTTGCGCTTGAGGATATTTTCGAAATACGCCTGGTTTCCCCGCTTCAGCGCGATCTCATGGAAGTGGATGATGAGGACGGGGTTTTCAGGGATGGTCGCGTCGTTGATAGGCATGTTACTTCTTCCACCGATGCTCATCCGGCCCCTCGCAGCAGGTGTCCGCCAATACGAGTTCTTCCGGGATGTCGGTTTCCAGCTTGATCGCGTGCACATGCCCGCCGTAGGCCTCGATCAAGGTCTCCGCGTTGAAAATCTGCGCTGGCGGGCCGTAGGCGACGACCCGGCGGTTGAGGAGCATCATCTGGTCGAAATGCTGCGCGGCCAGGTCGAGGTCGTGGGTGGAAACCAGGACAGTGACCCCGCGGGCCTTGACCAGGTCGAGGATATCGAGGATGGCCTGCTGGCTGGGCGCGTCCAGGCCCGTGAAGGGCTCATCCAGCAGCAGAAGCTCCGCTTCCTGAGCCAGGGCCCGGGCCAGGAACACCCGCTGCTGCTGCCCGCCCGAAAGCTCGCCGATCTGCCGATCCTTCAGGTCCGCCATGCCCACCTGCTTCAACGCATCATGCACAATCTCCCAATCCCGCTTCTTGGGCCAGCGGAAAAGCCCAATTTTGCCGCTGCGCCCCATCATGACCACATCGGCCACGGTGGCGGGAAAATTCCAGTCGATCTGGCTGCGCTGGGGCACGTAGGCGATGCAGATATGCCCGCCCGGCGGCTCGCCGAAGATGCGTATTTCACCTGATACGGGCCGGATGATGCCGCTGATGGCCTTGAACAGCGTGCTCTTGCCCGCGCCATTGGGGCCGACCACCGCCACGCGCTCCCTGGCCGCCACCTGAAAGGTGATGTGATCCAGGGCCAGGACGTGATTGTAGCTCACCACCAGGTCGCGCACGTCCAACGCCGGCGCGTCGGGCGCATGCACATGATGGGAGTAAGTCAGCTGCTTCAGGACGTCGGGCATAGTCGAAGTATACCATAGGGTGGGTCCCAGATAATTGGCGACGCCGGCGACCTCCGGGAGGTGGCGGCAGAGTTTGCGTCAAAATGAAGCGTTTAGCGCCACCTCCCGGAGGTCTTGCAAAATACCAAAAAATCGGAGGGAATTGTGGATAACTTGTCGCCAAGCTGTGGATAACCTGGGAGTTATGCACAGCCTGGCCCTATATTTCGTGGCGTCCAACAAGCCAGCCACAAAATACAGCCCCACGGATCGCTGATTACGGATTGCTCCCTTCCGCCTTCTGGGCAATGGCGATGACGCTGGTGCCCCAGGGCAGGCGCCAGCGTTTGAGCATGGCCACTTCGACCTTCCCCACGCCCTCCAGAATGGCGTTGAGCCAGGGCGGCGCAGGCTCCATCTCCACCTGATACGCATCCTCATCGAAGTGCGGAGAGGCCATGTCGGGCTCCTTGCCCAACCAACGGCGCAGCAAAATCATGCCCGCGCCCAGGGGAAAGACGATGAAATTGTTATAGCCGCAGTAAGGCACCTGCCAGCCCGCGTCTTCCAGCTTCCGCTTGAGCTCGGGCGCGGTGTAGCGCCGTTCATGTAGATTGATCACGTCGTTGCGGCTCCACAGCCACATGAACGCGGGCACAGTGACGATCATGGTCCCGCCCGGCTTCGTCACCCGGAAGGTTTCGCTGAACACGGCCCGTTCATCCTTGATATGCTCCACCGTGTCCAGCAAAGCGACGATATCGAAATAGGCGTCATCGAAGGGCATGGCCGTGGCGTCGCCCTGGCGCACATCCCAGCCTCGCTCGTGGGCGACGGGGATGGGCTTGGGGTTGTACTCCAGCCCGATGATCTCATCGCCGTATTGGGCGAGATGGTGCATCATATTGCCTGCGCCCGCACCCACATCGAGGACGCGGCGGCCGCGCTTGCCGGGCCCGGCGTATTTATCCAGCAAGGCGAGGATGGCCCGCGTGCGGGACGCGAACCACCAGTGTTTATCTTCGTCGATCTGCACGAGCATGGGCGTGCTTTCGGTCATGATTGCTTCGCTCCTTCGTTTGAATATCAACTCATGAAGTGTCGATGATTCCGCGCGCTCTGTCAAATTTCAGTCGGTCTTCGCGAGCGGCAGTGCGTCTATAGCCATCCGCAATGCCTGCCATAGCTGTAAAACGTAATGCGTGATGCGTAAAGTCCTCACGGTTCACGCTTTACGTTTCACGTTAGATGCCGCCACGGCCAACTTTGGCTCGATGTTCCCTCCTCACCCAGCGCCAATGCTATTTCCCTGGAGGCGGTTCGGGCCGCGCCATGACCGTGCGATGCCGTAGCACCCGCACCTGGCCCGGTCGCCCGCCCTTGATCTTGCGCAAATGCTTGCGTTGGGTGACGATGACCGGCACCTTGGCGTCGCGGCGGGCCTGAGAACGCCAGGCCGCCCATCCCGCAGCCTGGATGATGACGTCCTCGGGGACTTCGTGGCCTTCCGACCGAATGACCACGTGGGAGCCGGGGACGCCCTGCGCGTGCAGCCACACATCCTCCGGCCCCGCCATCTTCCACGTCACCCGTTCGTTTTGCACCGCATTGCGCCCGATGAGCGCCTCAAAACCCTCGGGCGTGGTCACCCGGATGGGCTGGGAGCGGGGCGGGCGGGGCCGCTTGCCTTTGGACGCCGTCACCAGGCCCGAATCCAGCAACGCCGCCCGGATTTCCTCCAGTTGGGGCGTGTTGTCGGCCAGACGGGCGTCGCTTTCCAGTTGCTCCAGCCAGGCCAGGTCGCGGTCCACCTGGGCCAGAAGCTGGGGGACTTTCTCGGCCGCGCGTTTGGCCTTGTGATAGCGGGCGAAATAGGCCTGTGCGTTCTCGCTGGGGCTCAGGGTCGGGTCCAGCGGAATGGTCAGAGTCTCCTCGCCCGTGTCCGCCTCCAGCACGCTGTCGCCCGGCTGAATCTTCCAGGCGTAGGACAGAATCCACTCGCCATACGCCCGCAGCCGGGCCACGTCCTCCTCCCCCACGGCCTGCTCGCCCAGGCTGGCGCGGCGGCCCAGCAGCTTCTTCCGGGCTTCCTCGATGAGATCGAACACCTGCCTGCGCCGCCCCGCGTAGCTGTCTGCGCCCAACATCGCCGCGTAATAGACCTGCGCGGCCTCGCTGATGGTGGAGACATAGCGCAGCCGCCCGAGATGGGTGAGTTCGTAAGGGGCGAAGGCTGTGGGCTGGTCATTTTCATCCAGAGCGACGGTGGGAGCCCAGCCGCCCTCTTCGGGCAAGGCCCGAAGCCAGTCCAGCGCGGCCATCAGGCCCGCGGGACTCAGGTTGGGATGGGTCACGTCGGCGTGGGCGTCGCCCGTGGCCCGATGCACGATCTCCCGCCCGGCCAGGGGGCTGAGCCCGGCCAGATGCTGCACCAGCGCCTTCCACAGGGGCTGGCCCGCGGGGGTTCGATGCAGCAGCCGGATTACATCCTCCTCCCTCACGACGTCCAGGGGAAGTTTGCCCCGCTGGGGTGGCGGTGGCTGGTAGGGGTGGCCTGGCCGCACAATGCGGCTGGTTCGTGAGCGATGCTCGAAATGCCGCAATGACGCCAACACGTCCCCCTGTTCATCATTGAGAACCAGATTGCTCCATCTGCCCATAACCTCAGCCACGATCACAACGTCTCCATAGTCAGGGTGACGAAAGGCCAGGAACAGCAGGCGCTCCCAGCCCGGCTGAAGCACCCGTTGCAGACGGCTGCCGCGCAAGCGCTTGCGGGCCAGCAGCAGGAAAGGCGTCTCTTTCTCCACCCCGCGGCGGGCCCGTTCCGCCAACAGATGCACCCGCGACGCCCGCGCGTCCGCGCTCAACAGCAGCCAATGCCGCCGCCCATCCCGAAAGATCTCCAGCGCCAGGCTGGAGGCGTCCGGCTGCAACACGGCCTGCACCCGCCCGCCCGTCAACGTCTCATCCAGCTCGCGGCGCACCGCGGCCAGGGTGATCGCGTCCATGCGGGCATTGTACCACAGGCCGGGTGCGTCCCAATTTTTTGGCAAATTGCGTTGTCATCGGGAAAGCCGTCGCGCGGGCATTGCCCCTACACCCGGCGCTTCAGCGCCGGGCTACAAAACCACGCCGGGTGAACCCGGCTTTTGACGCGGGCTAGCTCTGAAAGCCCCCTTGAGGGGGCGTCGTTTCTAGCCCGGAGGCGCCCGGCGCAACGCGCCAATAATTTGGGACGCACCCCACACCCCGGAGCGATTGCATTCCCGCCCGATGGCGGGTACAATCCAGTAATCAGTAATCAGTGATCAGTAATCAGTTCCTTAATCCTAATCCTAATCCTAATCCTAATCCAAATCCTTTCTTCAGCATGGCCCGAAAGAAATCCTCCAAAAACCTCGTCCAGCGGCTGCTGGAGAGCAAAAAGATTGCTTACACCGCGCACACCTACGACCCCGACGTGTTCGTCACCGCGCCCGAGGTGGCGGAAGGCATCGGCATGCCCGCGCATCAGGTCTTCAAGACTCTGGTGACGTTGCCCGACCGGGGCAAGCCCACCCTGGCCGTGCTGCCTGCGGACGCATCGTTGGACCTGAAGGCGTTGGCCCGGGCCGTGGGCGCCAAAAAGGCCCGCATGGCCCCACTGGCCGAGGCCGAGAGGATGACCGGGCTCAAGAAGGGCGGCATCAGCGCGCTGGCCCTCATCAACAAGGGCTTTCAGGTCGTGTTGGATGAAAGCGCTCTGGGGTTCGATCAGATCGCCATGAGCGCGGGCGTGCGGGGCATGCAGGTCGTCCTCGCCCCCGCCGACTTCATCAAACTTACCCGCGCCCGCACCGCCGCTATCGCCCGCGAACCGACTACTGATAACGGATTACTGTCCACGGATTACTAACCCCCTCCCACTCCCTTCCACACACCATGACCTCCACCCAACGCATCCTCACCATCATCGCCCTTTTGACCGCCTGGACCGCCACCCTGGGTAGCCTCTATCTCAGCGAAGTCCTTCACTTCATCCCCTGCAGTCTGTGCTGGTATCAGCGCATCCTCATGTATCCCCTGGCCATCATCCTGCTGGTGGGATTGATTCGCCGGGACAGAGGCATTTTCTATTATGTTTTGCCTTTCTCCATCATCGGCATCTTCATCTCCACCTACCATTATCTTCTCCAGAAGACGGACATCTTCACCAGCAGCGCCGTCTGCGACACGGGCATTCCCTGCACCACCACCTGGATCAACCTGTTCGGCTTTGTCACCATCCCCTTCATGGCGCTGACCGCGTTCCTCATTATCTCCGTCATGGGAGCGCTGTTCTTCCTTGACGAAAGCGACTCTGAAGAGTAATTCCCGGGAGGAAACTCATGTCTGAATCCTCATCCCCAACGCCATCCCCCGAAACGCCCGAGCCCGAACCCATCGAAGACGCTGAAGTCACCGTCGGCCCGGTCAACGTTGCATTCACGCCACTGGAACCGGAGGATATCGTGCCATCCGAGCCGTCGCCCCCGTCTCCCCCTGCGGAGGAACCCGCGAACGCGGAAGCGGCGGCTGCGTCTCCTCCGCCATTACAAACCGCGGCCGATTCCAACAACATCGTGCTGGGATGCCTGCGAGATATTTTGGTCGTGCTGCTGAGCATGTTGCTGGCCGCGGCCTTCGTCTTCGCCATCCTCTTCGCCATCAATGGCACGCTCATGCTCAATGATCGGGAGAAGACGACCCAGTTGGCGTTGGAACAGGCCCGGATGAAAAACGATCTCGCCGACGCCAGGGCTCAGATCAACACGCAAAAGAACGCCATCGCCACCCTGGACGCCCGCGTCACCGAGATGGAAAAGCGCTTCACCGAAATGGCCTCCGCTCAGGACGCGTTGACCGGGCGCATCGATGCGCTTCAGGCCCGGACCGATGAGATCGAGCAAGCAGCCGAGGCCGACCGCGAGAAGCTGAGCCAGCTTCAATCTCAGCAGCAGGGGATGGCGGAGGATGTGGCCGCGTTGGATGATCGAATCGGGCAGTTGGAGGATGAGGTTCAGGGCATCCAGACCGACCTCGCCGACTTCCAAAAGGTCAAGGAGCGGTTCAACCGCTTTGTGGATGGGTTGACGCGACTCATCGCTGACGTGGCGGTGGAAAAAACAGGTCCTCAACCCGTCGAAACCCCCGCTTCCGCGTCCCCATCGCCCGCCACGCCCGAGGCGACGACGCCCATCACCCCCACCCTGACCATCAC
>JALXCB010000108.1 GCA_026991225.1 Anaerolineae bacterium
CCCCCGCGCCCACCTTCACCCCCACCTGGACGCCCGTCCCCACGAACACGCTCCCAGCCACCGTCGCCCTCACGCCGGCGGCGGCCACGTTCACGCCCATCCCCGGCGCAACCGCCACGTTCACGCCCACCGCCGTCGTCATCCATCCCACGCCCGCGCCCGGCGAGATGACGCCGACGCCGCCCGCCACAGCGCCCCCTGCGGTCACGCCCGCGCCCGGGCAACCCACGCCCACGCCCATCGTCTTCTCCACACCCGCCGAAGGCCCGCCCTCCTCAGGCAACGGCGGCGCCAACCTGTTGCTCATCATCGGCATTGCCGCCATCGCCGGCGCGGCCATCCTCGGCTTCATCGCCTTCCGCATGTTGCGCTGAAACGTCGCTATGCTCCGTCTCCGTCTCCTGCTCCTGCTTCCCCTCCTCGCCCTGACGATTGCCGCGTGCAGCGGCTCCCGCGCGGAAAGCGGCGGCCCTCCGCCCGACCTCGTCCTGCGCGTGAGCCAGACGGGCCTGTATGAAGTCACAGCGCAGGACTTGAAGTCGCGGGGATGGAGTCTTGACCCCGCCCAGCTCGAAGGCAAGCGCATCGCCCTGCTCCAGGGCGACCAGGATATCCCCTACCAGCTCACGGGTCGGGGCAAAGAGCGTGCGTTGCGCTTCTTCGCCCAGGTGACGCCCACGCGCTTCGACGACCGGGCCGCGTTCATCCTGCGCCTGGTGGATGATGGGGGCGATGCGCCCGCGCTGGGCGTCCTGACCTCCGCCGGGGCGACGGAAGCGCCCGCGACCAGCTTCATGAGTACGGTGCGAGCGGAGGCGAACGCGACCTATCTGGCCCAGGTGCGGGATGGCGATCCCTGGCTGGGGCAGCGCATCTTCGCACCGAGCGAAATCACCGTCGCCATCGACACGCCCGCGCCCGTGGATGGCGGGGGGACGCTGCGGGTGAAGGTGTGGGCGGCCACGACCGCGCCGGGCGATATCGACCATCATCTGGTCTTTATTCTGAATGGGCGGGAACTGGGCGAGGATGCCTGGGATGGAAATGGCCCGCTCGAGCTCGAACTGACCATCCCGGCCGGAACGTTACAGGATGGCGGGAATGAGCTTGTCATCCGTGCACCGGGCGACACGGGCGCGGCCGCGGACCTGGTCTACCTGGATTGGATCGAGGCGACCTATCAGCGGGCGACCGTGGCCGTGGATGACCGTTTGCTGTTCGAGACGGACGCGAGCGCAGTCGCCGCGTCCGGCTTCAAGGATGGAGATATCGCGGTCTGGGAGGTCTCCGATCCGGAGAGGCCGCTGCAGGTTGCAATCGGGAGGTTGGAGAATGGCCGGGTCGAGTTCAGCGTGCCGGGCTCCAAGCCTCACACATTCATCGCCTTCTCGAAGAAAGGCGTGCGCAAGCCCAACGCCATCGAACCTGCGTCATCCCCTCTGACCGCGCCCGAGGAGGGTGCAGATTACATCGTCATCGCCCATCCCAGCCTGGCGGGGGCTATCCAACCGTTGGTGGATTATCGTCGCCAGCAGGGATTGCGCGTGGCCGTCGTCACCACCGATCAGATCTACCAGCGCTTCAATGCGGGCATGCAATCACCCGACGCCATCACCGACTTCCTGCGCTGGGCCGTGGAGACCTGGCCCCAGCCCGCGCCCCGCTTCGTCCTTCTGGCGGGGGACGCCAGCTACGATCCCCTGGATTACCTCAAGGCCCCCTATAAAAATCTCATTCCCGGCAAATTCGTGCCCACCATCGAGATGGGCGAGACCATCAGCGACAACGCCATGGCCGATATCAACGGCGACGGCTGGCAGGACCTGGCCATCGGGCGATTTCCAGCCCAAACGCCCGATCAAATCCAGGCCATGGTCGCCAAAACCATCGCCTTCGAGACCGCCCGACCCGAGGGCGACTGGATCGACCAGATGCTCTTCGTGGCCGATGACGACGATCCCTACTTCAGCAAATTCAACGAAGACCACATCGCCATGATCCCCGACGCCTTCACCACCGAAAACCTGGTCATCGTCCCCGACCAGGATACGCGCGGGCAATTGCTGACCAGACTGAACCAGGGCCGGGGCCTGGTCAGTTACATGGGGCACGGGGCCATCGACATTTGGGCCCAGGAAGAGATATTCAAGAACGCGGACGTGCCCGAACTGGACCAGCAAGGGCGTCTGGGCGTGTACCTGGTCTGGGCATGCCTCAACGGCTATTTCCAGCACCCCAGCCAGCTTTCCCTGGGCGAAGTGCTGTTGATTACCCCCGACAAAGGCGCGGTTGCGGGCCTCTTCCCCACCGGCCAGACCTTCCCCAACGATCAATGGATCATGGCCGACGCCCTGTTCCAGAAGGTGCTGTTCACGCAGCCCACCATCGGCGCAGCCTTCATGGAGGCCGCCCACGCGCTCAAACCCGAATTCGACGGGCAGCGCGACATCATCAACACCTTCCTGCTTCTGGGCGATCCGGCGCTGCAGCTGCCCTGGGGGGAGGGGCAGTAAGCAGTGATGGCTCCACTGCAAAAAATTTCGGTTTTCTGCTAACTGCTAACGTACTTGACTTTAGACCGCCAAAAGCCACGAAAAAATTTTTATCTTTCCCTTTGTGCCTTGGTGTCCTTTGTGGCCTTAGTGGTTTTTGCCTTGCTATAAGAGGGTGCGTGTATAGTTACGGAAAAATCATAAAAAATACGTCGCTCCTTCGCTTTTCTTCGCGTCTTCGTGGCAAAAAGTGGTCGCGATACCTTATCATGAAGGGGTGAATTGAGAGAGAAGTTCTCTGGCAATACCCATGGCCACATGGCGATTGATCGTGCTCTCATCGCCATATCTCGCCGTCACACAATGAGGACAGCCTCGACTCTCTGGGTGAACACTGCAATAGGGGCATTCTTCAAAGATTAACAGGGCCCGTTTCAAAATGTCGACAGGCTTCCTAAACGCTGCCTCGGTAATGCCGACACCTCCTGGAATGGCATCGTATACCAGAATTGTGGGAGCATTCGTATCAGGATGGCTGACATAGGTAACCGCATCAATATCGGAGGGGTCACAAAGCTCTTCAATGGCTGTCGCGAGTTTGATGGCTTCTCCTAACGAATATAAGCCAGCAGCCCATTCTTCCTGAGGGAACTGCTGAAGAATCGAGTTTTGAAAGGTCATCCAATAGGACTGCGTCGAATACTCTAACGGAGCAGGGGCGGCGCGCCCGAGTGGCTGGAATTGAGGCTTTTCGGAACGGGCGAACAGAGGAATCTTGAAGTATCCGACAACTTCAGTTCGAACATGAACGATGCCGAAATGCCATGAACTTTTTTCACTGATTTTTTCGTACAACCGTTGGTCGAGAACCTGGACATCATGTTCAACTTTGGCGTTGGTGGTATATTCCGGAAATTCCACTTCCTGCACCAGGATTTCCCCGTATTGTCGTTCCATGTCAACATGATACTTGGTTACCTGATAGTATTTATCGATATGCTGGTAATGGGCATATTTGTGCAAAGCTCTTTGCGCCCGACTGATGTCAACTTCCACGATGAGCTGTCGATCGTCCTCCGTGTATACATTGACAGAAAAGCTGATATTTCGAAACGGCACTTCTACTTCTTTTCCTTTCTCCGTCAATTCCAATTGCCCCTTTTCGTTATAGGCCATAAACCCTTCTTGAATCAAGGTTCGCGCGATTTCTGGAGCGGTTTGGCTGAACTGTGCCAATTCCTTTTCTTCCAAAGGCCATTCATTGGCAGCACGTAGCAGATGGCCTTTTACAATGTATGGGTTATCGGGATTGGTATATACAGGTTCAGCGCTGATGTCGAAGAGCACTTGAGGATGGTCGACAAAAAATTGATCGAGGGGATCGGAATCCGCGATTAAGATGATCAATCCTTCGCCGCTGCGTCCAGCACGTCCCGCCTGCTGCCACAAGTCCGCAATCGAGCCAGGAAAGCCAATAATGAGCGCAGCAGATAGACTTCCAATGTCGATTCCCATAGATAATGCCGTGGTGGCAATGACTGCATGAATCCGACCAGAACGGATGCCGTCAATGATCTGCCTTTTTTCGTCTTTTCTCAATTCGCGCATAAATGGGCGAATCTCAATGCCCAACTTGTTGGATTCTTTCAGCTCGGCTCGCGTAAAACGATAAATGTCGTTGATTTCGTTAATCGTCCGTGCAAAAGCGATAGTGCGGATACGATGGTGAAGCAAGAATAGCAGTGCATTTTTAGCTTGGGTGACCAATGAACGACGTTCATCACCAACGCCTCCACCATCCCAAATCACAAATGAGCGCTTATTCATAGGCGCTCCGCCATCTTCCGCCGAGATCACCACGGGTTTTCGTCCGATAAGTTTTTCGACGACCGTTTCTGGATCAACAATAGTGGCTGAAGCGAGGATGAATTGTGGATCTGTGCCATGCACGCGGCACACGCGCTGGAGTCGTCGCAGGAGATTACTAAACGAAGCTCCCATCACCCCTTTGTAGGTATGCATTTCATCGATCACCACGTATTTCAACCCCTGAAAAAAGCGCCTCCATTGCTGCTCGTCGAATGCGCCTGCTAACATGCCCCAATGCAGCATATCGGGGGTCGTCAGGATGTATTGGGGCTGTTTACGCCTGATTGTCCTGCGGTTTCCATTTGGAACAGAGCCATCGTAACGTGCGATACCAATCTTGTGGGCTCCGATTTGCAATTGCCGATAAAAGCGATGGATGGAAAAGCGCTCTCCTTTTACTGTCCAATTGGTTCCCGATTCATCGAATCTGGTAAGAAAGCTGAGTTGATCTTCTGTGAGCGCCACCAGAGGGGATAAATAGATGGCGGTTGCCGACGGATTATCCAAAAGGGAGGAAAGAATCGGCAAGGCGTATGCCAGGGATTTGCCACTGGCCGTGGGCGTTGTGATGACGGTGTCGTGTCCTTTCAGCACGGCATCGATGGCTTTTGCTTGAAATTGATATAGTTTGCCTCCTGGGGGAAGAATCCTTTCTCGTAGCACGCGTACAAGATCGGAATTGAGGAGATGAAATGACTGGGGCTTCGCAAACTTGGCAGGCTTTGCCGGCAGGATTTGAACATATCGGACTTGGGATGGATAGGCGGTGCGCAATGC
>JALXCB010000109.1 GCA_026991225.1 Anaerolineae bacterium
CCAAAAAGACCACCCGCAAGCGGGCGACCAAAACGACCGCCGCATTGAAATCCACCGCTTCGAAGAAAGCCACTTCGACCACGCGCAAAACTGCTCCGAAAACCACTTCGACCCAAGCCAAAGCCACCACGGTCAAGCCAACTCCCCCCAAAAAGCGCACGTCCTCCTCTACTCGCTCCGCCTCCACGAAGAAGGCCGCAGCCAAGACTGTTCTACCGTCGTCAGCGCCTCCCAAGGCCAAGACAACGTCCCGACGAACGACGAAATCCACGACTAAGAAGACGACCACCAAATCTAGCGCCTCCACAGCCAAGAAGCCCGCGGCCAAGAAGGCCACATCCACGAAATCCTCGGCCAAATCCACCACCCGCAAGACCACAAAACCCAAAACCACGAAGCCCAAGACGACCAAGGCCAAGCCCGCCACCAGCCTCGAAGCCATCAAGAAGCGGGTGAGGAAGAAGAAATAAGTGGCAGGTGGCAAGTCAAGCAACGCAGCCCACCTGCGACTTGCAAACTTGTCTTGGCGGTCTTTCCGATTTACGTGAGATTTTCGTTCCTATCGGCGAGCTGTTGCACGGGGCGCTGCTCTCTCACTCCCACCATTCGCAGATGCCCATGGCCTGCCGCCAGGCCGCGATGACCCGTTCTGCGGACGTCTCATCCAGCGGAGCCAGGGGCAGGCGCGGTTCGCCCCCCTGATAGCCGCGGTGATTGAGGATGGCCTTGATGGCGGGGATGCCCATCGGCCCGATCTGGCCGTGGAGCTGGGTGATGGCCCGTTGCAGGGCCGCGGCCCGCACCAGGTCCTTCTCCTGCACTGCGTTCCATAAGGAGACGAACATCTCGGGCGCGATGTTGGCGAAGGCAGTGATGCTGCCGGCCGCGCCCATGATCAGAGCGGGATAGGCCAGGTTGGGGCTGCCCGCAAACAGGGTGAAATCTCCCTCCTCCTGGATGTGAATCTGCAACACCACCCGCTTCAAATCCCCGGACGAATCCTTGACGCCTACGATATTGGGGTGCTGGGCCAGCTCCTCGATGAGAGGCACGGGCAGGTCGTAGGCCGTGAACGCAGGCACGGTGTAGAGAAGGATGGGAATGGGACTGCGGTCGGCCAGGGTCAGGAAGTGGCGGCGTTGGGCGTCGGCGTTGCCGCGGGTGTAGTACGCGGGCGTGACCACCAGAGCCGCGTCCGCGCCATCCTCCGCGGCCCATTCCAGGTTGCGCAGGGTCTGGCGCGTGCTCTCCGCGCCGCAGCCCGCCAGCAGAAAGTGGGTGTTGGGGATGGCCTCGCGAGCCGCTTGGAGCACGGCCCGGCGTTCGTCCGCGTCGAGATACATGAATTCGCCGGTGCTGCCGAAGACGAGGAAGCCGTGGACGCCGACGTCCAGCCAGCGGGCGATATTGGCGTGCATGGCCTCGGGCGAGGCCCGGCCATCAATGAAGGGGGTGACGCACGCCGGAACAATGCCTTGAAATCGCATGATGACTCCTGTGTGGGGTGAGTTTGTGGGTTTGAGAAAGATCCGTATACTGATGACAGTGCAACCTTCCTACACATTCACTGCAAGGAGTTACAACGATGATCAACATGAAAGGCCATCCAGACCGACACGTTGAAGAGCCGCCCGTGGGCCAGACCGTGGCAATTTGCCGCTGCTGGCAATCGGGGAAGTTTCCCTATTGCGACGGCACGCACCGCAAGGTGAACGCGGAGATGGGCGACAACGTAGGCCCGGCCATCATCAAGGCCGTGGCCGAGTAAGCCGGCGACACGCGGCGCTCGCCTGACCGGGCGCCGCACCGCCATTTTGCGTCTTATCCTGGAATCCTTGCTCGCCGGGCAGGGGAATGCCTCACGCAAGGGCGCAAAGTCGCAAAAACAAGTTTGCAGGTCGCAGGCAGCAGGTTGCAAGCCGGGCTGCGCAAGTTGACTTGTCGCTTGCAACTTGCCACCTGCAAACGCTTCTTTTCCCTTTGCGCCTTGGCGCCTTTGCGTGGGATCAGCTTTTTGGCTTCGGCTTGTCTGGGTTAGGGGGCGATGATAGGCTTGTTGGGGGGATGCTCCTCTTCGTCGATCTCAGGCAGGGGCAAACGCAGGAGCTTCAGAACGTCATCCAGGCCCGCGATGTAGGGGGTGTGGCAGGTTGGGGCGTAGGCCAGGGCCGCGTTGATCTGCGCGCCAAAGAGAATGACCATGTTGGACAGGTAGAGATAGAGCATGAGGGCCATGACCGCGCCGATGGAGCCGTAGATGACGTTGAAGTCCGCGAAGCCCGAGCGCAGATACCAGGAAAAACCATATCCCAGCAACATCCAGACCAGGGCGGTGATGATGGCGGAGATCAGCGTCGTGCGGCCGGGCGTGCGCTGACCCGGAATATAGCGCAGCATCAGGAAAAAGGCGAGCGCGGCCAGGATGAACACAGGCAGGCCGCTGGCCAGGAGGTCGATAAGTGGACTCCAGGCGCTGGGCAGGGGAAAAGCCTTCAGAATCTGCGAGGAAAGGCCGGTGAGCAGAAGCAGGATGAACAACGCGGGCACGGACAGGATGATGATGATCACCCCGATACCGCGCATGACAAAGGTGCTGTGGGTGTATTCGCGGGAGTGGATGAGGTCAATGGCGGAGAGCAGGCCCCGCAGGAATCCCGTGGCGGACCATAGCAGCGTCAGCAGGGCGATGATGCTGGTGATGGCGCTGGTGCTGATGACGTTCTGGAGCAGGTTAGTGATGATCTCGGTGCCCTGCGGCATCAGATCGATGATGGCGCTGATGATGGCCTGCTGTTTTTGCGGGTCCTGCAAAATCCAGCCAGCGATGGTGGTGATGAGGATGGTGATGGGGAAAATGGAGAAGATGGCGTAGTAGGTCAGCGCGGCGGATCGCAAAAACAGCTCATTTCGGAGCATCCCATAATAAAAACAGCGGATGAAGCGCACGCTTTTCGCCAGCACCGTCACACTCCCATCTCGTGGATCATTTGCAGGAAGCTCACCAGGTCCTCGCGGCTGATCATGCCCACGATCCGCCCGTGATCCACCACCAGCAACTGGTTCACCCCCTCCCGATCCATGGCCGAAAGCGCGGTCCACAGGTCCTCGCCGGGGGAGATGGCGCGGGCCTCCTGCATGGGGATCATCACGTCGCTCGCGGTGGTCGTGTCCCAGGCGTCCTTGGGCGCTTTTTTGATCTGGTGGATGGTCACCATGCCCAGGGGGACGCCATCCCGCTGCACCACATAGGCCCGCTTACCCGACCCCAGCAGATGCTCGTGCACCAGCACGTCCAGAGGCGTGTCCGCAGGTAGCAGGGTCAGGCGCGTGTTCATGGCCTGGGCGACGCGGTAGCGTTTGAGAATGTCCCGCAGCTTCTGCTGCTGAACCTGGGCGACGGCTGCGCTTTCCAGAAACCAGCCGATGAAGGCCATCCAAACGCCATCGAGGAAATTGTCCTGCAGCATCATTATCAGGCCCAGGGCGATGAATCCATACGCGATAAATCGTCCCACATTGGCGGCGATGATCGTCGCCTGAGAGGTGTCCTTGCTCATCCCCCATAGCATGGCACGGAGCACCCGGCCGCCATCCAGAGGAAAGCCAGGGATGAGGTTGAAGGCGAACAGGGCCAGATTGATGTAACCCAGATAGCTGAAGGTGGCGTAGAGCTGCGATACCGCGCCTGCGGCCAGGGCCAGGACGTAGAACAGGACGCCCAGGGCCAGGCTGACGATGGGCCCGGCGATGGCGATCCAGAACTCCGACCAGGCGCTTTTGGGCTCCTCCTGAATCTGCGCCACACCCCCGAAGATGAACAGGGTGATCTCCCGCACGGGGATGCGGTAATGCCGGGCCGCGGCCGCGTGCCCCAGCTCATGCAGCAGGACGCTGGCGAAGAGGAGCACCGTGGCCAGGCCGCCGATGACCCAATACTCCCACGCCGCCCAACCGGGATACTGGCTCGGAAAATAACTCGCGCCCAGGCTCCAGGTCAGCAGGAAGAAGATCAAGAACCAGGAGTAGTCCAGGCTGATGGGGATGCCGGCGATGCGTCCGATGCGCACATGTTTCGAGCTCATGGCAGGTGGTTACTCCTCCACGCTGTGGCGGATGGATGCGTATTCCTCCCAGTCTTCGGCGATGAAGGCGATGAGGAGTTCGGTGAGACCGTCGGGGGTTTCGAGCATGGGGCTGTGGCCCGCGCCGTGCAACAGTTCGAGCTGGCCCGCGCCCGGAATGGCGAGCAGGGTGCGATGCGCCTGCGCCTCCTCTATCATCATATCATCTTCCCCCCGCACCAGCATCACCGGCATGGTCAGGCTGCGGGCCCGATCGCCCGGCCGCCACGCGTCCAGCCCGCGGGCGATGGCGGGCAGGGTGAGGGGGTCCAGCGCGGCCATAATGTCCATCAGTGCCTCCAGGTCCATCTCTCTTTCATCCAGATGGGGGGCGCTGGCCTGGATGGCCTGTCGGATGAGCTCTCGGTCGGTGGGAAGCTGCTCCAGCAGGGGGTAGGCTTCGGCAGGGGTGGGCGCGCCCGCGAAGGGCACGGGCCCGATGAGGGTCAGGGTGGCGACGGATGCGGGGGCCAGGAGCGCGTATTCGACCGCTACGGGCGTGGCCGTGCTGTGGGCCACGAGATGGACCTGATCCAGGCCCAGGGCCTCGACGATGGCGATGAGGTCGCGCAGCCGCGCGGGCACGCTGAAGCGCACGAGTTCATCGCTGCGGTCGGACTTACCGTGTCCCAGAGCGTCGTAGGCGATGCCGCGCCAGCCCTCGGGCAGACGCCGCAGCACGGGGCCCCACCAGAGGGATGCGCCCAGGTTGCCGTGGAGGAAGAGGAGGGTGGGGTTGTGGCCGGCGCGTTCCCGGTAGAAAAAGCGCCCGCGGGGAGTATCGATGAAGGGCATGGGTTTGGGTGTTCAGTAATCAGTAATCAGTGATGAGTAATCAGTGAGCCGTGGGCAGTGTTCTGTAAAGGGGGGGGGTGAGCTTTAGTTTCCGCTAAATGCGAACGTGACAAAAGCGGCTGAATGGTACATCCTTAATGAGAGCCTTTTCCGGAGACACTCATAAGGAGCAAACCATGTCAACCGCTGTACAAACCATGATACACGT
>JALXCB010000110.1 GCA_026991225.1 Anaerolineae bacterium
CCATTGTGCCCCGTGAGCGCAATGCTATGAGCTTTCGAGAACCGGAACCTATTTATCGTCTCTCATCTTCTGCTGTGGAATCCTTTCTAACGAACATTCCATTCCCCTAGTTCTGTCACGAAATACGGAATACGGAATACGGAATACGAGATACGCATCACGGGTTTCTCCCACCCACCTCCGCCATCAACGACCCTACCATTTCACTATGTCCGATTGGATCACCATCACCATTGACGGCAAGGAAATCCAGGCCAGGCGCGGTGAGCTGTTGACCGAGGCCGCGGCCCGGGCCGGCATCCACATCCCCGTCTTCTGCTCTCATCCCAAGCTGGACCCCCTGGGCGCGTGCCGCATGTGCCTGGTGGAGATGGAAGGCCGGCGGGGCAAGATGCTAGTCACTGCCTGCACCACGCCCGTGAACGACGGCATGGTCTTCTATTACAACTCGGAGCGGGCCCGAGACGCCCGCCAGGGCACCCTGGAAGTCATCCTGGCCAACCATCCCCTGGACTGCCCCATCTGCGACAAGGGGGGCGAGTGCGACCTCCAGGATCAGGCCATGGAGCACGGGCCGGGCAAGTCGCATTACTGGGAGCCCAAGCGCCACAAGGAAAAGAACTATCCCCTCAGCGATCTCATTGTCCTCGACCAGGAACGCTGTATCCTCTGCTGGCGCTGCATCCGTTATCTGGATGAATGGGAGGACAAACCGCAGTTGGGATTGTTCCATCGGGGCAGCGACTCGGTCATCGACAAATTCCCTGGCACGGAGCTGGACGCGTACACCAGCGGCAACATCATCGACCTCTGCCCGGTGGGCGCGCTGACCAACCGCCTGGCCCGCTTCCAATTCCGCCCCTGGGTCCTGGAACATACGAATTCCATCTGCACCCATTGCGGCATGGGCTGCAACCTGCGCATCGACACCCGCGACTTTCGGGTGCGGCGCAATGTGGCCCGGGAAAACATGGCCGTCAATGATGCGTGGATTTGCGACAAAGGCCGCTTTGCCAACGGCTTCCTCTTTAGCGAAAAGCGTTTGACCCAACCCCTGGCCCGCATCGACGGCGAACTCCAGCCCATCTCCTGGCCCGAGGCCATCCAGAGGGTGGTGGAAGGCCTCAAGGGGGTGGTGGAAAAAGAGGGGCCGGGCGCGGTGGGCGGCATCGGCTCGGCCAAACTCTCCAACGAAGCCAACTACCTGCTGGGCAAGTTCATGCGGGCCCTGGTGGGCACGAACAACATCGACTTCCGCGAGGGCTCGGCTTTGAAGGCAGAGCGGCGGGGCGTCACCAGCCTGCAAGACGCCCGGGACGCGGACCTCATCGTCATCATGGGCGCGGACCCCTCCGAGGAAATGCCCGTGCTGGCCAACTTCCTCAAGCGGGCCGCGCGACGCCGCAACGCGCCGGTCATCGTCATCCATCCCCGCCGCATCGAACTGACCAAATACCCGGGCGTCCACTTCCATCCCCTGCCAGGCGACGAACCCGCCCTGTTCGACGCGCTGACCAAAGCCGCGCTCCAGGCCCGAGGCCAGGCCGTTCCCAATTGGCTGGCCGACGCGGAGGTCAGCGACGAGGTGAAAGAGGCGGCCACGCTGCTGGTCAATGCCCAAAATCCCTTCATCATTTACGGCACCGACTACGCCTGGGGCTACGGTTCGGCCAGCATCGTCCAGGCCCTGACCAACTGGATCGTGGCCTCGGGGCATGGCGACCGCCTGGGCTTCCTGCACAGCCAGGCCAACGCGGTGGGCGCGGCCGACGTGGGCCTGCTGCCCGACATGCTGCCCGGCCACCAGCGCCTGGCCGATGAGCTTGCCCGTATGGAGCTGGAGAAGCTGTGGGGGAGCAAGATTCCCACGCAGCCAGGCCTGGGCTACAGCGGCATGATCGCCTCGGCCCTGGGCCGCATCAAAGCCCTGTACATCATGGGCGCGGACCCGGTGGGCGAAAAGTCGAGCTACGCGGAGAAGCTGGAAGCCCTGGATTTCCTGGTGGTGCAAGACCTGTTCCTGACCGAGACCGCGAAGCTGGCCGACGTGGTGTTGCCCGCGGCCTCCTATGTGGAAAGCAACGGCACCTTCACCAACACGGAACGTCGCGTCCAGGCCGCGGCGCAGGCCGCCCGCGCGGTGGGCGATTCCCTGCCCGACTGGGCCATCCTCATGCACATCGCCCGGCGCTACGCGCCCGACCAGGCCGATTTCTGGCGCACGTCCTCGGCCCCCGCGGTGTTCGCAGAGATCACCCGGGCCGTGCCCCAATACGCGGGCATGAGCTGGGAGAGCCTGGGCGAGAGGGGGCAGCCGTGGGCCTGGGACGCGCTGGAAGTGACCCGGGAGCTGGCTCCCTACGCCAAACTGGAACCCGCGCCCCTGGAAAAACCCTTCACCTTCCGGTTGATCACGGGCAACCTGTTGTGGGACGAGGGCAATACCTTCGCGGCGACGGAGCGCATGGCCAACCTGGGCCACAAGGCCGCGTGGCTGCACCCCGACGACGCCGCGGGCCTCGACCTGCGCGAGGGCGACCTCATCGCAGTGCGCTCTCGCGAGGCCAGCCTGGAGCTTCCCCTGCACATCTCCTCTCGCATCCAGCCCGGCACGGTCTTCGTGCCTTTCTCCCTGAAAGACGCGCCTGTGGGCGAACTCTTCGACGAATTCGGCCCCCGCACCACCGTCGCGGTCTATCGGGCGTAGGTTTTTCAGTGTTCAGTGTTCAGTATTCAGTATTCAGTGAGATGATGAACGATTGGCGGAAATGGATTGTCTCCGATCCGGTGGTCATGCAAGGCAAGCCGGTCATCGCTGGCACCCGAATCACCGTTGAGTTGATCCTGGAAAAGCTGGCCGCGGGCGAGACCATGGAGGACATCCTCGAAGCCCATCCCCGCCTCACCCCCGAAGCCATCCAGGCCGCCCTGGCTTTTGCTGCTGAGGCGTTGCGAGCGGACGTCGTCTATCCTACAAAACTGGCGGCATGAATATCCTTGCTGATGAAAATGTTGACGCTCCGATTGTGGAACGTCTGCGAGCATCAGGCCATCAGGTCTGGTACATCGCTGAAATGTCCCCGGGCATCAATGATTTGCAGGTTTTCGAGTTAGCAAATCAGCACCAATTCGTTCTGTTGACAGCCGACAAAGATTTTGGTGAATTGATCTTTCGGCAAAAGTTAACCACTTTTGGTGTTATTCTCATCCGATTGGCCGGATTGAAGCCCCGCCAGAAAGCCCGCCTCATCACCGAAGCCATCAACGAGCATGGCGATGAAATGCTTGGAGGGTTTTCGGTCATTACTTCCAAAACCATCCGAATTCGGCGTCCATCTTTGTAGCTAGCTTAATGGATAACACCCATCCTCGCCGCTTAACTCCTGAAAACTGAACACTGAAAGCTCCCTCTGAAAAACCTATTCTACCGCAGAGCACGCTGAGTACGCTGAGAAGATCATGAGTTACTGACCACTGAAAACTGAAAACTCCCCCTGAAAAACCAATTCCACCACAGACCACGCCGACAACGCCGAGAAAACACTGATTACTGATTACTGCCCCCTGTCCCCTGACGATCCCAATCCCAATCCCGATCCTAATCCCTTCCATCCCGCCGATGATCACCACCGTCATCATCACCCTGATCAAAATCCTCGTCCTGCTCCTCATCCTGCTGACGGGGTTCGCGTACCTGACCTACATGGAACGCAAGCTGCTGGGCCGGTTCCATGTGCGTCTGGGCCCGAACCGCGCCGGGCCTTTTGGCCTGCTCCAGCCCATTGCGGACGCGGTCAAGGCCATCTTCAAGGAAGAGGTCGTGCCGGGCCATATCAAGGATAAGTTCATCTACCTGTTGGCCCCGGTGCTGACCATGATCACGCCCCTCATCGCCTTCGCGGTCATCCCCATCGCGCCCGACATCACCATTGGCGGCTACACCCTCCATTTCTACATCGCCAATGTGAATATCGCCATCCTTTACATCGTGGCGGTGACCAGCTTCGCGGCCTACGGCGTCATCCTGGGCGGGTGGAGCAGTTACAACAACTATGGTCTGCTGGGCGCGCTGCGCACCGCGTCGCAGATGATCAGCTACGAGCTGCCCATGGGCATTCTCATCGTCTCCATTGTCCTGGCCACGAACATCGGCGTGGGCGAGGGCACCATGAGCCTGGTGGACATCATCGAGCGGCCCCGGCCCTGGTGGCTGTGGGTGTGGCTCTTCCTGGCCTTCATTCCCTTCTTCATCACCATGCTGGCGGAGAACAACCGCAGCCCCTTCGACCTGCCCGAGACCGAAAACGAGCTCATCGCCGGGTATCAGATCGAGTACGGCGGCATGAAGTTCGCCATGTACATGATGGGCGAATATCTGAGCATGATCGTCTCCGCCGCGGTCATGGTCACCATCTTCTTCGGGGGATGGAAAGGCCCGCTGGCCGTGCCTGGAACCTGGTACGGTGTGTTGTTTGGCTTCGGCTGGTTCGTGATCAAGGTCATCGCCATCCTGTTCATCTATATTTGGGTGCGGGCCAGCGTCCCCCGCATCCGCTACGACCAGCTTTTGGCTTTTAACTGGAAGGTGCTGTTCCCGTTGTCGCTGGTCTATATGGCGATTACCGCTGTTATGGTGGCTGTTGTATAACGAGATTGGTCGAGATTCAAATAGAGATTCATTGAAGATTCGATGGAGATTCGTCCAATCTCAATGAATCTCCCAATTTCAACGAATCTCTGTCTCTTAACCCTTCTTTCATTGTTCACCCAACATTGTTACCTATGAGCGTAAAAGACCTCGTCCAAGGCGCAGAATACATCGCCAAATCCATGGGGGTCACTCTGAAGACCCTGGTGCGGGAGGCTCCGGTGACGGTGGAGTATCCCGAACAACCCGCGGCCATCTACCCCCGCTTTCGGGGGCGGCACGAACTGCGGCGGTATGAAAACGGCATGGAGCGCTGCATCGGTTGCGCGCTGTGCGAGGCGGCCTGCCCCACCGGCGCCATCTATGTCCTGGCCGCGGAAAACGACCCGGACAACCCGGTGTCGCCCGGCGAGCGCCACGCCGCGGTGTATGAGGTGAACCTCATGCGCTGCATCTTCTGCGGCGATT
>JALXCB010000111.1 GCA_026991225.1 Anaerolineae bacterium
GCGTGGGAGTGATGGTCGCCGTGGGCGTGGGGGTGGGCGTCTCGCACACCAGATCCTTCTGGCGCAGGATGAACTGGTTGCCGGACAGCAACTCGAAGGTGGGGAAATCGAAGCGGATGTGATCGGGCTCCACCACGACGCCCTCGGGCGCGATGGTGCTAATCACTTCCATGTCCGAAGGCGTCTTCAGAAGCAGGTGAAGATAATCGGTCAGATAATCGGGCAGGATATGGAAGTTGAAGTACCCGCTCATGTCGGAGTAGCGATATTGCACCAGCGCGTCCAGGTTGTCGGGCAAGGAGCTGTTCCAGACCTCTAACCGGGCTCCTTCGAAGGGAATGATGCCGTCACAGGTCTCTTCATAGACATAGCCATCGATCCGAGTGGCGGGCTCGGGAGTGCCGGGCGTGGGCGTGCCTCCCTGTTGCACTTTGAAGATGACATGGTTGGCGTCTGTGCAGGTGGTGTCGTCCACCGTTACATTCTCGCGAGGGTTTGTAATGCCGCTATAAAGCACCCATCCCGGCTGCACGTCAATCCAAATCTTGTAGGAACCTGGCGTCAGATCTTCGAATCTGAAATAGCCGTCGCCATTGGTGGTCGTGTCATAGACGGGGCCAGTGCCATCCTGCAGCTGTGCATGAACATCCCAGCCGCCCAGGCCGTAATCGCCGCTATTGACGACAGCAAAAACCATGCCGTCGATGCATCCATTATTGGTTTGCAGCATCCCCAAGGACATTTGGCTTTGGGTCGAAGAAGCCTGGGCGTTCACCCCCAGGACGAATGCCAGGACAAGTACGGCCACCGATGCGAGCGCAAGCCACGCGAGCCGTCTGCGTTGAGACGTGGAAAAGAAATGTTGTCGGTTCTGCATGTGATACCTCCCAAATGCGGTGAAAGGGTTAGGGGAATGAAGATTTCGGTGTTGGGGGAGACCGGTGGCAGGCACTACCATTTTCCGTGACGATAAACACTATAACCCAAGCAATACAACTGGACATATTATATCCCATTTGGAATGGTTGTCCAAATTCAATCGAAACAAGCGTGACAATCAAAGTTTGCGCGATGTATCCGCCTTATCGGTTTATGAAAAATTGTGCTACAATGGCTTTGCATTCATTCAGGAAAGTCCATCGTAACTATACGCGTATCCCCTCATAGCGAGGCAAAAACCACGAAGACACGACGACACGAAGGCACGAAGGGTAAAAGTTGCAGGTGGCAGGTAGCAAGTAGCAGGTGAAAAACTTTGCAGCCAGAAAGGCTTGCCACTTGCGACCTGCAAACTTGCAAACTGCATCGCTTTCGTCCCTTCGAGCCTTCGTGGCAAGACGTTCTGTTGGATACCAGTATAGTTACAGTCTATCTTTCTTTTCCTGATTTGCTGTAACTGCTAACGTAGCCCTGTTCACTCGACACGGATACGGGGAAACACGGATAAAATCTTTTTTGAATGGCTTTGCACTTTCGTTTCCTTCGTGTCTTCGTGGCAAAAGAGGGGCGATTGGGGCGAACTACCTTAGCAGTTACGATCTGCTGCGCTCATCCACATTCATCAGGTGCGTACGTGTCATGGATAAACCAATCGTTGCTGTCATCCAGCACAAAATCCTCGTTACCAAGACGCTGGAAGAGCTTCTGGTCTATTTTCATCGGTTTTTGCGCATTGCCAAGACCAAAGGTAGCGATCTAGCCATCTTTCCGGAATATAGCGGACTGGCTGTGGGCATTCCCATGTTCCCGGGCTGGCGCAACGCGCTGCTCAAAGAAGCCGCCACGCCCAAACAGGGGATTTTGCCCAGGCTCAAAGGCATGTTGGCCGGGGGCGCGGCCAATGTCGTGCGAGCTGACTTGAAGAAGTCGTTGATGATGACGCTTTCGGAGATGCCGGAATCCTTGTACGATATCTATGCCAGCGTCTTTTCGGAACTGGCGCAGCAGTACGATATGACCATTGTAGCGGGAAGCCTTTACTTCTATGACGTTGAAACCGCCTCGATCCGTAACGCCTCTTTCGTGTTCGGGCCCGATGGATCGGTATTAGGTCGGCAGGATCAAGTCACGCCCGATGCAGAGACTCTGGAGATCGCCCAGCCTGGCCAAAGTTGGGCCCCCATCGACACGCCCGCAGGCAGGATCGGCGTTCTGTTCGGCCACGAGGCGCTCTATCCCGAACCCGCCCGCGTCCTCGCCTATCAAGGGGCGGACATGCTGATCACCCTGGCCGCCACGAAACTCCCGGCCACCTATCAGAAAATCCGCCAGGCCGCGCTGGCCCGATGCCAGGAAAATCAGCTTTATGGCGCGGTCGCGTTCCTCGTCGGCGAAGATCCTTTCGCCACCCCCGAGGATCCCCCCTTCCTGGGCCGCAGCGCCATCTTCGCCCCTCTCGAGTTCACGCCTCGCTTTACGGGCGTGATGACGGAGTTGGGCAGCGCCCAGGCCGAGGGCGTCGTCACCGCGGAGTTGGATTATCCTGCATTGCACGATCTCTGGGAGACATCCGAGACGCCCATCCGCCAGCAAATGCCCCTGGAACAGGTAGGGCTTTTGGCCCAGGTGTATGGTCGGGCGTTGACGCTGGATGCTTCGTCGGGCCTGCTGCCCGCCCGGCCCGCGGCAGAGGAAGCTCCCTCTGAGTTGGAAGCGTTGCCCGGAGCCGAAGGGGTGGCCGGGGAAACGGAAGTCGGCGAAGTCGAAGCGGCCCCGCCCGAGCCTGCGGTCGAGGATGAAATCCCCATTTTCACGCCCATCCTTCCCACCGAGCCTCCCCCCATCATCCCCCTGGGCGAACCGGAAGCGGCGTTTCCGAGTACGGTGGAGAGGGAAGGGGCGGCGGGAAAACCGGTAGATGACGAGGCGGAGCCATCCTCTGTGTCCCAAATCGAAACAGGCGCCTCAGCCGAAACACAAGAAATGTCCACCCAAGCGCCGGAGCTTCCTGAATCGGACGATGGCATGACGGAAGCGAAAGACTGACTATTCCGCCTGGGGGGTCAGGATATTGGCGATTTGGCGAAGCAGCGTCACCGCGGCCACCGTCAGCCCGATCCATTCCCTGACGCTCGGACTTGCGCCAATCCGCTCGCCGTCTTTGGCCACAAGCTCCAATTGCTCCTTTCGGGTCTGGGCTACTACCAGCCCAACCAACATGCCCATAACCGCGCCCAGGGCCGTGCTGGCAGAAATCACGCGAAGTTGCGCTTTGTTCATTGTTGACTCCTGATGCTTTTTTGAGAGGGATTGAAGAACGCCCGGAAGAATCCAGTGGTTTGGCTGGCAACTGCTTCCGCGGTCACAAATGGCTTCACGACTTTATGGCTGTAGCGGAAGGTGTACCACCTCACCAAGGCGGCATAGCGTCGTCCCTGGGGCAGGCCGATGCGTTGCAGCCAGCCATGCGCGATGCGGAAGCCCTTCCACAGGAAATAGAAGATTGCGCCATAGATGAGGCCGATGAGGATGCCTTCCAGGGAAAGCAGGATAATGGAGACGTCTCGCCAATCGCCTACGGACATGGTTTGGGACCTGTGGGTTGGGGTGAATGAACGTTGGGCTTCATTTTATCACCCGTTGGGAAGAAATTCAAAGCAGGCGACGGGAGGGGGTGTGTCCCAATTTTTTGGCAGACCTCCGGGAGGTGGCGACAGGGTTTGGGGCAAAATGAAGCGTTTAGCGCCACCTCCCGGAGGTTTGCCATGGTAGACCAGGAAACCTGGGAAACCGGGCCGATTCGCTCCCCCACCTGGTCTACAGGTCTACCGGTTTCCTGGTTTCTTGGTTCCCCAAATCTATTTTCAAGACAGGCGGATGCGTCCTAAAATTTTGGCAAATCGTGTTGTCATCAGGAATTCGGTCGTGCGGGCTCCACCCGGCGCTGAAGCGCCGGGCTACAAAACGACGCCGGGTGAACCCGGCTTTGGGCGCGGCTGGCTCTGAAAGCCCCCTTGAGGGGGCGTCGTTTTTAGCCCGGAGGTTCACCTCCGGGGCGCCAGGCGCAACGCGCCCATAATTGGGGACGCACCCGCCGCGAGCGAAAATGGCGGGATGCGCAGCCTCGTAAATCAGAAGACCAGGAAATCTGGAAACCCCGGGCCGATTCGCTCCCCCACCCGGTCTACAGGTCTACCGGTTTCCCGGTTTCTTGGTTCCCCAAATCTATTTTCAAGACAGGCGGATGCGTCCTAAAATTTTGGCAAATCGCGTTGTCATCAGGAATTCGGTCGAGCGGGCTCCACCCGGCGCTGAAGCGCCGGGCTACAAAACGACGCCGGGTGAACCCGGCTTTGGGCGCGGGCTGGCTCTGAAAGCCCCCTTGAGGGGGCGTCGTTTTTAGCCCGGAGGTTCACCTCCGGGGCGCCAGGCGCAACGCGCCCATAATTGGGGACGCACCCAGACAGACCATTGATTTGACAGGAGTTCGAGGTCGCATTTACACTTGCCGCAGGAGGATGCCATGCCCGAACAACACGCCCAGCGCAAGGCGGACCACATTCGAATCAATCTCGAAGAGGATGTCTCTTTTCCTAACCTGACCACGGGGCTGGAACGCTATCGACTGGTGCATCAGGCACTGCCCGAACTGGACCTGGACCAGGTGCGGATGGATATCGAGGTGTTGGACAAGGTGTTGCAGGCCCCCCTGCTCATCTCCTCCATGACCGGCGGCACGCCCGAGGCCGAGCGCATCAATCTCAACCTGGCGGAAGCGGCCGAAGCCGCGGGCATCGCCATGGGGCTGGGCTCTCAGCGGGTGGCGCTGGAACAACCCGAACACGCTCGCACCTTCCAGGTGCGCCGGGTCGCCCCCAACATGCTTCTCTTCGCCAACCTGGGCGCGGTGCAGCTCAACCGCGGCTACACAGTGGATCACTGCCAACGGGCCGTAGACATGGTGGAGGCGGACGCCCTGATCCTCCACCTCAATCCCTTGCAGGAGGCCTTGCAAGCGGAGGGGGATGTGCATTGGGCTGGTCTGGCTCGGAAGATTGAGCACGTGTGTGCGAAGCTCTCTGTGCCCGTCATCGCCAAGGAGGTGGGATGGGGCGTCTCGCCGCAGACGGCCCGGTTGCTTGCCAATGTGGGCGTGGCCGCCATCGATGTGGCGGGCAGCGGCGGCACGTCCTGGGCCGAGGTGGAGTTCCATCGGGCCCAAGACCCCCATCTCAAACGTCTGGCCCGCGAGTTTGCGGATTGGGGCATTCCCACCGCGGATTCCCTGGTCATGGTGCGCGATGCACTGCCCGACATCCCTCTCTTCGCCAGCGGCGGCCTGCGCACGGGCGTCGACATCGCCAAGTGTATCGCCCTGGGCGCCGATCTGGCGGGCATCGCCTCGCCCTTCCTCAAGGCCGCGGCCATCAGCGCCGAAGCCGTCTACGAGGAGATTCAGGCGGTCATGCGCTCCCTGCGCGTGGCTATGTTCGTGTCCGGGGCGGGCAACCTCAACGCGCTGCGGGATTACGGGCGTTTGATTCGCGTGGACAAATTTCCCCCAGCCAGGAGCCGATCCAATGCACTTTGAAGATTTCAGCCGGGCGTGGCTGCCGCGCATCGAGCAGGAAATGCGAGCGCTGCTCGAAAATGAACCGCCATCGCTGCGTCGCATGTATGGGATGCTGCGCTATCATCTGGGGTGGGAGAATCAGCAGGGCGAGCCGGAGGATGCGCCCAAAGGCAAGCGTCTGCGTCCTCTGTTGGCGTTGATGACAGCCCAGGCCGCGGGCGGCGACCCGGCCAGCGCCTTGCCCGCCGCGGCCGCGGTGGAGCTCATCCACAACTTCTCCCTCATCCATGATGACATCGAGGACCGCAGCCCCACTCGCCGTCATCGCCCCACCCTGTGGACCTGGGTGGGCGAGCCCCAGGCCATCAACGCCGGTGACGCCATGTTCGTGCTGGCGCATCTCGCCATGTTGCGGCTGCAGCGCCACGACCTGCCCCCCGACCGCATCATCCAGGCTATGGAGGTGCTGGACGAGACCTGCCTGCGCCTGACACAGGGGCAGTTCCTGGACATGGACTTCGAGACGCGATCGAATGTGACCCTGGATGCGTATATGGCCATGATCACGGGCAAGACTGCGGCGCTCATCGCCGCGTCCAGCGTGCTGGGCGCCATCATCGCTGGCGCGCCCGACCCCGAAACCTATCGGGCGTTCGGGCATGAGCTGGGACTGAGTTTCCAGATCGAGGATGACATTCTGGGCATCTGGGGCGAGGAAGCGTTGACGGGGAAATCGGCCACGGGCGATATCCTCACCCGCAAGAAAACCCTGCCCGTGCTCTACGCCCTCTCCCTGTCCGGCCCCCAGGCCGACGAACTGCGGGCCTACTACACTCGCGAAGCGCCCCTCACGCCCGACGATCTGCCTTCTATCCTGGCCCTGCTGGACGCCCTGAACGCCCGCGAATTCGCCGAAGCCCAGGGCCACGCCCATGCCGAAGCCGCGCTGAGCGCGCTTCGCACCGCCCAGGGCGACCCCGAGACCCTCGACATGCTGGCCGGGCTGGTGCGCAGGCTGGTGGGGCGACGCTGGTAAGCGATCCTTTGCCCCCTGACGACGACCTACTTCAAGGGCAGAAGCGTGGGCGCGTGGACTCGCAGAAGGTCGGCCACTGCGATTTCCAGCATGGTTCTGTCGTCCCCGCCGCCCCCATAGACGACATCGTAATCGAGAATGGATTGGGCCATGATCACGGGATGGGCATGGCTGTGCCCGATGGGCGGCACGCCCCCGACGGGATAGCCGGTCTCGGCCAGCACCTGCTGGGGCCGGGCGAGTTTGATCTGGCGCCTGCCCACGCCGAAATGGTCGGCCAGAGGCCGCGCGGGCACAGGCTCCACGCCGTGGCTGATGACAATGTAGGGTTCGCCCTTCACGTAGAACAGCAGGGTCTTCAGGATCTGGTCGGGCCTGACGCCCAGCGCGGCCGCGGCCAGAGGCACGGTGGCCGTATCGCCGATATCGGTGATGAGACGGGCGTGCAACCCCTGCAGCTGGATGAAGCGGGCGAGATGGGAAGGGGTGAGCATGATGGGGGGAACCTCAGACCAGTTCGGCGTAAACTTCCAGCACCCGATGGGCGATGGTCTCCCAACTGTATTGGGTGCGAACGACTTCCTGGGCCCGGCGGGCCCGTTCTGCGGCCCGATCGGGATGATGCAGGGTCTGGAGGATGGCGTGGGCGATGGCCTGGGGATCATTGGGCACGCGCAGTCCCGTGACCCCATGCTCCACCACCTCGCTGAGCCCGCCCACGTCCCCCACGATGACGGGCGCGCCCGCGGCCATCGCCTCCAACGCGACAATGCCGAAGGGCTCGTAGCGGCTGGGGAAGACCGCCACATCCGCCACCGCGTAGATCTCGTTCCGGGTCTGATCGCTGATGAATCCCACGACCTGCACGCTGTCCTCCAGGCCAAGTTCATGCACCAACGTCACGATATGGTCGGTGTAGGAGCCTTTCCCGGCCAGGATGAGTTTGGCGTCGGGGAAATCCTCCAGCACCCTGGGCATGGCCTGCACCAGCAGGTCCGGGCCTTTTTCCCATTCCAGCCGTCCCACAAAGAAGATGAGGGGCTGGTCGGGCCCGGCCCAGCGCCGCCGGATGTAGGGCAGGGCTTCGAGATGATCCCGCAAGTGAATGAGATGCTCGTATTCGACGCCGTTGGGGATGACGCGGATTTTCTCCGGGGGTGCGTTCAGGGCTTCGATAATCTCCCCGCGCATGAACTCGCTGCAGGCGATGATGAGGTCGGCCTCGCGGGCCAGGTATTGTTCGGCCAGATGGATGCGTTCGCTGAGGGGATGGCCCCACACATGCCCCCGCCGCCGTCCCATCTCCGTGGCGTGGATGGTGACCACCATGGGGATGCCGTAGCGTTGGTGCAAGTCGTTGGCCACATAGCCGCTGAGCCAGTCGTGCGCGTGCATCAGACTGAACTGCCGCCCGATGTGGATATGGCGGGTGATGGCCGCGTTGATCTGGTCGTTCATGCGCCACACCTGCAGGTCGAATTCATCGCCCGGCTTGGGTTCGGTGGCGTCCGCCCGATAGACCGTGCCATGCCGGCGCAACGGCTCGCAATAATCGCCCAGCCCTTGATAGCGTGGGACGAATAAATCCAGCAGCACGCGGTCGCTGAGACGAGGGGCCAGGCCCTGTACATGCACGCCCAGCCCACCCACGCGCTGCAAATTGTATTCTGGGGAGATCATCAGGTAGCGGTGCATGACGTTTGTGTTGAAGATCAAAGACTGAAGACTAAGGATCGAAGACTATCTGTGCGGGGATTATTGAATCAGGTGGGCGTTGACGATGCCGATGGGGGGGATTTGCACCCCTTTCAGGGCCTCGTTGTCGGGGCGATAGTCTTCGGCCTGGGTGATAAGGCGGATGGCTTCATCCGCGGCCGCGTAGGCCAGGGCCGCAGCCTCGTTGGGCGGCTTGCCAGCCAGGGCCTCATAGTCTTGTGCGAAGGCGTCCGGGAGGTTGTCGGGCATGGGGGCGGCCCAGGGAATGGCCCATGCCAGATCGGGAGCCCAGCCCTGCAACGCTTCCTCGCCCGCCACGGGCCCGGCCGCGGGGACGAGATTGGGCGATTCCTTGTAGAGCTCGGCCAGGGTCAAGGGGTCGCCCAGCCAGATGGAGGGCTGGTTCACCGGTTTGGACCAGGCCGGGGGCAGGATGCCGAACAGGGGCTGGAAGAGTTTCTGATAGTGCGCCGCCACGCCCGCGTAGGGCAGGATGAGGCCGTCGGAGGGGACGCTGCGCACAGGGGCCAGCAGCAGGGTCGGGATGTCATGTTTTTGCAGACCGATGAGCGCGGCCACCGCGGTGTGTCCTTGCGGCGGTCCCAGGATGATGCGGATGTCGGGGTCCTGGGCGAGCTGATCGGGCAGTTTGGCGGCGAGCTCGGGATCGCTGTCGTCATTCAACGCCACCAGCTCGATCTTGGGCTCCTTGCCGCTTTCGTTCCATTGGTTGATGCGCAGCTTCACCCCATTTAGCGTGTCATACCCCAGCGGCCGCGAGGGGCCCTCGAAGGGCGCGATGAGCCCTATCTTCACCACTTCAGGCGAGCGCACGTCCTTGCATCCCGCCAAAACCAGGCCCAGGATCAATACGCCGGCAAGCAGCGCGAGGGTTCGGAGAGAAACAACGTTGTTTCGGGACATGGCGTTTCGATGAGGCGGTTCTTCTATGGAGAGGTTTCGAGATCAACGGCGGCCGAGGCAGCAAAGATCGTGAAACGTAATGCGTGATGCGTAACGATTTCACGGATTACGCATTGCGCATCACGTCAGTTACAGACTCGCCCCATGTTGACCTGGCGATCTGATTGACTGACAAAACGCGTTTTGGTCTGCTGTGGTCGCCTATGCTGTCGACTGAAGTCGTACCATTCCAGGCCTGCGGCCATCCCCCTCTTCGTCTCCCCCGCAAGCGGGGGAGAATAGCGGAAGGGAATAAGATGACGGCCTCCGCCGTCCATGTTCATGATGGAAATCAGGTCGACGAAGGTCGACCACAGGTGCCATCGAATCCTCCTTCCTTATTACCTCCCCCGCCCCTCTCGAAGCGGGGGAGGAAGCAAAGGAGGGGGCTTGCGCCTAAAGAGCCCGAGTTTACTCGGTGAATACGGTCGGAAAGGAAAGACTCAAGATTTGTCAGTCAACCAGCCTGGCGATTCTTCGCAACCAGCGCCGACGCTTTTTCGGAGCAATCGCTACGGCTGATTGGACTGCACATTCAGTTCGTGCTCGGCGCCCGTCTCGGAGAAGACGTGTCCGCCGTCGCCCGTGGCCACGAAGTAGCAGTAGGTGGTCTGCGCGGGGTAGATGGCGGCTTTGATGGAGGCCAGGCCCGGATTGGAGATGGGGCCGGGGGGCAGGCCCGGATAGAGATAGGTGTTGTAGGGCGAGTTGACCTTGAGGTAGTCCTCGACGTTGGGCACGGTGGGCCACCAGGTGTCCTGTTCGGGGTCGTAGCCCATGGCGTACTGGACGGTGGGGTCTGCGGCCAGGTAGCCGAAGACCTCTTTTTCGCACACGGGGCCCAAACGATTGAGGTAGGTGGAGGCGATGAGGGGGCGCTCGTCGTCGCGGGCGGCCTCACGCTCCACAATGGAGGCCAGGATGAGGACCTGGAAGAAGGATCGTCCGCTGGCCGCGATGGCGTTGCGGTCCTTGGCCTCGATCTTGGTTTCCAGATTGTCGAACATCTGGCGGAGGACGTCCGCGGGCGTGGCGTCTTCGGGGAAGCGGTAGGTGTCGGGGAAGAGGTAGCCCTCGAAGGAGGCGCCCGGCGGCTTGTCCCGCAGCAGGGGATAGTCGGGCAGGCCCAACAGGTTCAGGTCGCCCGCGCGCACCGCGGCCATGAATTCGGCGGCGTCGAGGATGCCCGCATCCTCCAGCACCTGCGCGATCTCCTCGGCCCGGCGCCCTTCGGGGATGCGGACGAGGATGTCCTCGCGGCGGGCCTGCTGCAGGGCCTCGGCGATCTCGGGCACGGTCATGGCGGGGGAGAGGGTGAATTTGCCCGCTTCCAGCTTCTGTTCCAGGTTGTTCAGGCGCAGGTAGAGCCGGAACAGGCCCGCGTCCCGGATCAAGCCCATCTCCTCCAGGCGCTCGGAGATGCTGCGGCCCGTTTCGCCCAGCGCGACGCGGAATTCCACGGGCTCGCCGTTGGGGTCCACGGGCTCGTAGATGGCCTGGCGGTTCATGTTCAGATAGAACTGGAGGGCCTGGGTTTCGAAGTTGTCGGGGTTCAGGTTCTTCCAGGCCGCGGTGGTGTTGCGGACCAGTCCGGTCTCGGGCCGTTCGTCCACATAGGCCACCGCTTGTTCCTGCGTCCAGGCGCGGGCGATGATCCCTATCGCCGTGAGGGTGGCCAGCACGGCGAGGAAGAGGAGGAAGCGGGGGAAGGTTTTGACGAGGAAGTCGTGCATGGAGATGGGAGATTGGGATTAGGATTAGGATTGGGATCGGGGATGGGAAAATGAATCCTACTCCTGATCCTGATCCAGAAAGGATTGCAAAATGGCGGCGGCGGCGATGGCGTCGTTGGGCTGGCGCCGGGCTTTCTTGCGGGGTTTTTCGGCCAGGATCTGGTCGGCGATGAAGGAGGAGAGGCGTTCGTCGTGATAGCGCAGGGGCAGGCCCAGGCGACGGCGCAGGCGTTCGGCGTATTTGCGCACCCGTTTGGCCTGGGGGCCTTCGCTGCCGTCCATGTTCAGGGGCAGGCCCACCAGCAGGGCCTCGGCCCCGACTTCCTTCACGGCCCGGGCGATGGCCTCGAAGTCCTGCTCCTTGCTGCCGCGGGTGAGGACGCGCAGAGGGCGGGCCAGGCGGGCGTCATCGCTGCCCACGGCCAGGCCGATGCGCCTATCGCCGATGTCGAGGGCCAGCCAGGTGGTCATAAGAATTGTCAATGGCTAATTGCCAATGGCTAATTGTCAAGGGATTCGTCAGCAGGCGGGGATTTGTAGACGCGGACGATGATGCGCGAGGGGAGATGGGGCAGGGTTTGGATCCAGGAGGGTTCGAGGATGATGACCGGCGGTCGGGCCAGATCGAACGCATCTTGCAGGAGCTGCGGGGCCGCGTCCACGGGCGCGCCCGCCAGCACGTCCCGCACGTCGCCCGGCTCGATGGGCCGGATGGCTTCCCCGCGGGCGGTCATGGTGAAATTCACGAATTCGTCCCCGAAAAGGGTGAACTGGGGGTCTCCGGTCTGGATGGTTTCCTCCAGCAGGTAGACGTCGTCGGGGACCGATTCCCGCAGGGAGCGCTCGGCCAACTCCCGAGCGCCGTCCAGGTCGACGGCCAGACCGCGGGCCAGAAGCTGTAATTGCAGGCCCAGCTCATCCGCGTGTTCTCCCGAAAAGCGGTCGTAAGTCTCGGCCAAGACGAAGGTTTCCACGGTCTCGGGCGGGATGTATTCGCCCGGGCGCAGGTTCTCTCCCAGCTTGAGATAAGCTTGCTGCTGAAGTTGGGCCAGCAGCTCATTCTTCAGCCGGTCCTTGTCCTCCTGGGTGACCGTGGCCACTCGCTCGACGGTGCCGCCCTCGGTGTTGAAGGGGTTGCTCACCCGCAGGCTGATGTTCAGCGGGCCTTCGATCTCGTTGATGGTGAGCGCGGGCACGTTACCGATGAGGCCCGGCTCCACGGCTTCGATCTTCGCCTGCACCTGTTGACCCACGCCCGCGGGCACAACCACCTCTTCCAGGGTGCGAAAGCGCACGTTTTCGCCGAAGGTGGTGCGCACGATGGTTCCCTGCGGCACGGTGATCTCCCGGCCCGTCTTGTTGATGAAGGTGACCACGCCGGTGGCTCTGCCCACGGGCGCATCGTCCAGGCCCGTGGTTGGCGTCGTGCCGTAGCCCTCCACCCGGGCCTGCACCACCCGGGCGGGAACCAGCATGTTCAAATAATCGGGCTCATCGATGCCGGTGCGCGCGGCCAGTTCCACCGAACTGATGACGGTCTGCCGGGCGGGGACGATGATCACGGTGGCCTGGGGCAGCAGATACCAGGTGACGCCCAGGACGATGAGGGCGATGACGCCGATGAAGGCCACATAGACCAGTCCCCGCAGCCAGGATCGATCCTTTTTGGCCCGGGGCTCGCCCCAGATGACGGTGGCGTCCGGTTTGGTGACGATGGCGGGCGCGCGCTGGATAGCCGCGCCGCCGGGCGGGGCGGGGATGTAGGCGGGCCGCAGTTTGTGGGGCGGGGGCAAGGGCGGCTCGGGCTTGGGCCAGCGCCAGCGCCGCCGCGCGGCCGCTTCCGATCTGTAAACGGGAATGCGTGCTTTTTTGGCGAAGTAGCGGATATCTTTATCCTGCGTCACCAGCCCGATCTGCACGCCCGCGTCGTCCGCGGCCTGGCGCAGGGCCTTAAGCCGGGGCAGATGCGCGAAGTTGTCCGCCTGGTCGGGGAGAATGAAGAGCAGACGGGAACCGGGCTCCGCGCGGAAAACCGCGAGCCGGGCCTTGGCCACGGTCGCGGGCGGGTCGAGCGGGATGGGGTGGATGTCGGGTTGGGGCATCAGGTTTAGTGAACAGTCACCAGTTATCAGTAATCAGTAATCAGTCCTTCGCGGTAACTGTTAACGTAGCCCTGTTCACTCGACACGGATACGAGGAAACACGGATAAAATCTTTTTTGAATGACTTCGCGCCTTCGTTTCCTTCGTGTCTTCGTGGCAAAAGAGGGGCGATTGGGGCCAACTACCTTAGCAGTTACCCTTCGCGGGCAATATGCTCACTGATTACTGAATACTGATCACTGATTACTTCTCCAATTGACTCGCCACGATCTTATAGGCCGCGTCCAGCGCGTCTTGCAGCTTGCTCGCGTCGCGGCCGCCCGCCTGGGCCATGTTGGGACGTCCGCCCCCGCCTCCGCCGATGATGGGAGCCAGGGCTTTGACGATGTTGCCAGCGTGGACGCCTCGCTGCACGGCGTCGGGCGTGGCCGCGGCGATGAGCATGGGTTTGTCGTTGATGATCGCACCCAAAATGACGACGCCCGAGCCCAGTTTGTTCCGCAGGTCATCGGCCAGACGACGCATCTCATCCACGCTGGCCGCGTCCACCTTCAGGGCCAGCACCTTGATGCCCGCGACTTCCCGGGCGGCGTCGGTCATCTGCCGGGCCTGCTGGCTGAGCATCTGCTGGCGCAGCTTCTGCAGCTCGCGCTGGAGCTGGCTCACCTGCTCCTTCAGGTCGGACACTTTCTGAACCAGGTTTTCCACGGGCGTGTTGAGGACGCGGGCGGCCCGGTTGAGGAAGTCCAGCCGCTCCTCGATGTAGCGCACGGCCTCATGCCCGGTCAGGGCCTCGATGCGGCGCACGCCCCGGCCGGTGGAGCCTTCGCTGACGATGAGGAAGGGGCCGATCTCCGAGGTGTGCTGTACATGCGTGCCGCCGCACAGCTCGTAGCTGCGGAATTTCTCATCGCCCAGGGAGACGGTGCGGACGATATCGCCGTATTTCTCCCCGAACAGGGCCATGGCCCCTTCGCCGATGGCTTCATCCAGCTTTTTGTACTGAATGCGGACGGGATAATCGGCCAGAATGGCCTCATTGACCGTGGCCTCGATCTTTTTGATTTCTTCCTCGGTGAGGGGCTTGTCGTAGGTGAAGTCGAAGCGAAGGCGGTCGGGCGCGACCAGGGAGCCCGCCTGATGCACGTTGTCGCCCAGATACATGCGCAGGGCCCGATGCAGCAGGTGGGTGGCCGTGTGATTGCGCATGATATCCCAGCGGCGCTCCGCGTCCACGGCTGCCGCGACCTCGTCGCCCACATGCAGCTCGCCCGATTCGACCACCGCGTCATGGACGATCATGCTGCTGACGGGGCGGCGCACGTTCTCCACCTGCGCCCGGCCGTCCGGGCCTTCGATGACGCCGGTGTCGCTGACCTGACCGCCCGCCTCCACGTAGAAGGGCGTTTCGGCCAGCACGATCTCGACCTTGTCCCCGGCGCGGGCCGCATCCACCAGCTCGCCATCTTTGATGATGGCGGCGATGCGGGTCTGGCGGGTCATGCTGGCGTAGGGGTCATAGAGGACACCTTCGGGCGGCAGCAGGCCCTTGCTCTCCAGGTTGGGCAGCAGCGCGGCGTAGAAGTCCGCGCCCGCGGCGTATTGGGCCTGGCTGATCTTGCCCTGGCTGATCTCCCGGTGACGGCGGTCCGCCTCGCGATAGCCCTCCTCATCCACCTCATAGCCCCGCTCGTTGCAGATGTCGCGGGTGACCTCGAAGGGGAGGCCGTAGGTGGATTTGAGCTTGAACGCGACCTCGCCCGGCAGCACCTTCTCGCCCCGGGCGTCCAGCTCGGCCAGGGCTTCATCCAGAATCTGCAAGGCCCGGCCCAGGGTGTGGATGAACTGCTCCTCTTCCAGGGTGACGGTGCGGCGGATGAGTTCCTGGTATTCGACGAGTTCGGGATACACCCCGCCCATCTTGGCCACCACCGCGTCGGTGACCTGGGCCATGAAGGGGTCCAGCAGGCCGATCTTGCGGCCAAAGCGATGGGCGCGGCGGATGACCATGCGCAGCACATAGCCCCGGCCCGCGGGCCCGGGCCGCACGCCGTCCGCAATGAGGAACGCGGCCGCGCGGGCGTGGTCTGCGATGACCCGGTAGCTGACGATGTGCTTTTGCCGCTGGGCGTCGTTGTGCCCGGTCATCTCCTGCACCCGGTCCATGATGGGCAGGAAAAGGTCGGTGTCGTAGTTGACGGGCGTGTTCTGGATGACGCTGACGATGCGCTCCAGGCCCATGCCCGTGTCCACGCCCGGCTTGGGCAGGGGCGTGCGCACGCCGTCCGCGTCCTGATTGAACTGCATGAACACAAGATTCCACACTTCCAGCCAGCGGTCGCAGCCGTTGTCCAGGGCCACCGAGCAGTTGGGATCGCCGCAGGTGCAGGCTTCCGGGCCCCAATCGTAGTGGATTTCGCTGGTGGGGCCGCAGGGCCCGACGTCGCCCATGGCCCAGAAGTTGGTCTTGTCGCCCATGCGATAGACGCGCTCGGGCGCGATGCCCATCTGCTTCGTCCAGATGTCGAAGGCGTCGTCATCGGAGACGTGGACGGTGTAGTAGAGGCGGTCGGGGTCCAGCCCCAGCCGGTCCACCAGAAATTCGTAGGCGTAGCGGATGGCGCCCTCTTTGAAATAATCGCCGAAGCTGAAGTTGCCCAGCATCTCGAAGAAGGTGTGATGCCGGGGCGAGGGGCCCACGTTCTCCAGGTCGTTGTGCTTGCCGGAGACGCGCATACATTTCTGACAGGTGGTGGCGCGCTTGTAGGGCCGCTGTTCCAGGCCCAGGAACACGTCCTTGAACTGGACCATGCCGGCGTTGGTCAGCAGCAGGGTGGGGTCGTTGTGGGGCACGAGGGAGGAGCTGGGCACGCGCTGGTGGCCCTGCTCTTCGAAATAGCTGAGGAAGGCTTCTCGGATTTCTTCGCTGGTTTTGGCGGACATAAGGTTAAAGACGAAAGATTGAAGATGAATGATGAGGGAGGTTCGCGACTTGTTATTGTAATCGAAGGACGGGAAAAATAGGAAACCAGTAAAACCAGGAAACCGGTAAACCAGGCGTGAATCCTGGTCTACCGGCTTACGGTCTACGGGTCTGAACTGACGAATTGATGGGCCTTCCGGCCTTCGGCGCTCGCGTCAGTTCTGATCGAACAATATCCAAACTTCGCCCTGGCCCTCGGGCGCGCAGAAGTCGAAGTTCTGGCTGTCGCGCTCGCCGTTGCCGTCGAGCACCCAGCCCACATAGCATCCCTCGATCTTTTTGTCCGGCAGGTCGTTCAGGCCGATGCTGTATTCGTAATTGTAGGGGCCATTGGGGCCCTGACGCATGGCCCCAGCCACGCTGCGCACGCTGTCGGGGATGGGCAGTTTGACGCCGTTTTTCTCCAGCCACACGAAGTAGCTGCCCTGGGGCTCGTCCCCGCGGCCGCCATGCACGAAGCCGAAGGTGAGTTTGAGGCCGAAAGTGTTGGGCGCGAAGGCGGGCCCGCCCCGGATATGCCATTTGCAGCCGTCGCCGCCAATGCCCGCGCAGGGATCGGGCGCGGCGGGCTTGGGCGTGGCTGTGGGCGGGGGAGGCGGCGGT
>JALXCB010000112.1:0-112840 GCA_026991225.1 Anaerolineae bacterium
AAGGTCTATCGGGCGTGGGATGCTGTCTATGATATCACCGCGGAGGACGCGGAGAACGCAGAGGGAAGAAATGATTCTGTAGTAAAAAATTTATCACGTGCTGAGATACGCGAGGATAGCCCTGGCACAAGCGTCAAAATCATCCAACCGACGCTTCAAGATGCCAAAAGTAATGCTATCATCTAAACTGAAAGCAAATTGAAACCGTAACTATACACGTACCCTCTCATAGCAAGGCAAAAAACCACGAAGGACACGAAGGACACGAAGGCACAAAGGAAAAATAAAAAATTTTCTTCGTGTCTTTGTGCCTTTGTGGTAAAAACGTCTTGCAGAAGGAGCTGTATAGTTACTTGAAACCAAGGCTTTTGGTTTGCATTGGATCATCCATGAAAGGCGATTCTCTGGCCGCGCTGCCGCCCGCAGGTTCACCTGCGGGCTAAAAACGACGCCCCATGAATGGGGCTACGGTGCATGTCGCGCGCCGCAGGAAGCCGGGTTCACCCGGCGTCGTTTCGTAGCCCGGAGCTTCAGCTCCGGGTGGCCTCCTGGCTGCAATAACACGGCAATATCCACATCGCTCAACACATTTGCCTGACCGCGAGCCACCGATCCGTAAAGATACGCCGCGTCGACATCGGGCTGCCTGGCCAGATAGGCCGTCATGCCATCGAGATCCACCATAAGGGCATTCTGATTCTTCATGACTTCATTCTATCATCGTCACGCAGGAACAAGCAATACCCTCGCGGGGGCGGTGAAAAACGCTGAGCACGAAGAAAGCTCTGCGCCCTCTGCGCTCTCCGCGGTACATAAAATCCTGTGGGCCATTCTGGCCTTTGCCATCCTTCTGCGCCTGGCCGCAGCCTTGATCCTGGGCGACAAGGTTGTGGTTTTGCCCGGAACCTTCGACCAGATTTCCTACCACACCCTGGCCCTGCGCCTGGTGTCAGGCCATGGCTTCACCTTCCCCCGCCTGTGGTGGCCCCTCACCCGGCCCGATGAGCCCACGGCCCACTGGAGCTACCTCTACACCCTCTATCTGGCCGGGATCTACCGCCTGCTTGGGCCCCATCCCCTCATCGCCCGCCTCCTTCAGGCCACGCTGGTGGGATTCCTCCATCCCCTGCTGGCCTATCTGTTGGGGCGGCGCCTGTTCGGCCCGCGGGTGGGGCTGGTCGCCGCGGGATGGACCGCGCTCTACCCCTACTTCGTCTACTACTCGGCCACATTGATGACCGAGCCCTTCTACATCACCGGCATCCTCGCCACCCTCTACCTGACCATGCGCCTGGCCGAGGAATTGCGCCGGGGCCAGGCCTGGGGATGGGCCGCGGGCCTGGGAATGACATTGGCGGCCACCGTGCTCCTGCGCCAGGTCTTCCTCCTCTTCCTCCCCTTCCTCCTCATCTGGCTCGGATGGGCCACCCTCCGCACCAATCCCAATCCCAATCCTAATCCTAATCCTAATCCTGATCCTGCTCCTAACCCCGCCCGCCAACCCCATCTCATCCTCTCCACCGCCATCATCCTGGCCCTCCTCGCCCTCTTCATCCTCCCCTTCACCGCCTACAACTACGCCCGCTTCCATCGCTTCGTCCTCCTCAACACGAACGCCGGCTTCGCCTTCTTCTGGGGCAACCATCCCATCTACGGCGATCACTTCCGCTCCCTGCTTCCCGCAGATGGCCCGTCCTATCAGGACCTGATCCCGCCCGAACTGCGCTCATTGGACGAGGCCGCCATGGAAAAAGCCCTGCTGAAACGCGGCATCGGCTTCATTGTCGACGATCCCATCCGTTTCGTCAGGCTTTCCATCACCCGCATCCCCCCCTACTTCAAATTCTGGCCCGACCCCGACTCCGCTCCCATCAGCAACGTCGCCCGGGTGCTCTCCTTCGCCGCGGCCCTGCCCTTCATCCTCATCGGCCTCTTCCTGGCCCTGCGCGGCCTGTGGCGGCGATGCTATCCCCAGACCGGGCCCGATATCCTCCTCACCCTGGTTTTCATTCTCGTCTACTCGGGCATCCATGTCCTCACCTGGACCCTGATCCGCTACCGCCTGCCCGTGGACGCGGTGCTGCTCATCTACGCATCCCTCGCCCTGGTTACCCTTTGGCATCGCCTCCGTCGTCGTTTTTCGCCATCCACTCGACTGATGACTGAACACTGATCACGCCTCCTTTACCATGCCCAGCCGCCTATCCCTTCTCATCCTCCTCCTGGCACTTCTCCTCGCTCCCGCGCAGGCCTTCGCCTCTCCGCCCGACCCGCGCCATCCCCCCCGCTTCGGGGTCTATGTGCGGGATCACGTCCATCTCACGGGCAGCGAACAGGCCCGGGCCGCGGGCGCGCGTTGGATTCATCTCCTCCTGCTGTGGAATCAGATCGAAAAACGCCCGGGCGAGTATGACTGGTCGGCCAGCGACGCCTATTTGAGCGAGGCCGCGGAGCAGGGTTACACCATCATCCTCACCATTCAGAGCAATCCGGACTGGGCCGCAGCCACCACCTGCGGGCCCATCGATCCCGACCATCTCGACGAATTCGCCGCGTTTCTCTCCGCCGCGGTGCGACGATACAGTGCAGCCCCTTACCGCGTCCGCTTTTGGGCCCTCTACAACGAACCCGACAACGCCGACGCCCGGGAGCACGCGTGGCTGGGCGGATGCTGGGGCAAGGGATTGCCCACCTCGGCCGCAAACGCCGGGGGCGCTGCCTACGCCCACATGCTCGACATCGCCTATCACGCCATCAAAAGTGCGAACCCGCGGGCCATCGTGCTCATCGGCGGCCTGGCCTACGACAACTTCATTTCCTGGGGCGGCATCTTCGATCCCACATTCCTCGATGACTTCCTCGCGACCGGGGGTGGGGGTTTCATGGACATGGTCAACTTTCACTACTTCACCCCCTGGGCCTGGGCGTGGAACACGGGAAATCCCTACGAGAGCGACCTCATCGGCAAGGCCAACTGGATTCGGGGCGAATTTCAGCGCCTCACAGGCAGAACGTATCCCATGCTCACCACCGAATTGGGCAGCCCCAGCAGCGGGCCCGAGTCGGGCGTTCCCCTCAGCGAAGAATTGAGCGCGCGGGACGTGATCAAGCTCTTCGCCCGCGGCATGGCCGTCAATCTCCACACGATGGTCTGGTTCGAGACCGTGGACGCGGCCAATGATCCCTACAAATATGGCCTGCTGCGCCAGGACCTTTCTCCCAAGCCCGCCTATGCCGCCTATCGCACCGCTGCGAAGGAACTCAGCGCCGCCCGCTATCTCTTCAATCTGGGTGACATCACCACGCCATCCGAGGGACTCACGCCCAACGACCAGGTGGAGGGCTATGTGTTCGATGATCTGGGCCACCGCAAGTATGCGTTCTGGTCCCGCACGGAAGCCACCGTGGACTACACCTTCCTCTTCGATGCGTCCGATCCGCTCCTGCGAGTTGTGGACAAGGCGGGACAGGTGACCATGGTGCGAGACGGCGGGCCCGGCGATGGGGATGGGGAAGTCAACGGCGCCATCGTCCTCGCCATTCCCCCCAGCCCTCTCATCATCGAAGACCTCACCTTCGACCTGCGCCTCTTCGCCCCCGCCTTCCTGATGCAATGAACACTGGCTTTCCTGAAAAACAATTTCACCGCAGAGTGCGCTGAGAACGCTGAGAAAATCATCAGGTTTCGCGGAGAAAACATCCCCGAATCCAACCCTTTAACCTGATTGACTGACAAATCTTGCAGTCTGCCTTTCCGTACGCTTTTACCGAGTAAACTCGGACTTTTTAGGCGCTTCGCGCCCGGGGTCGACCTTCGTCGACCTGATTTCCAGCATAAAAATGGACGGCGGAGGCCGTCCACTGGCCGCAGGCCTGCCATGGTGCGACTTCAGTCGACAGTATGAGCGACCAAAGCAGACCTCAACGCGTTTTGTCAGTCAATCAGCCCTTTAACTCTGCGTTCTCCGCGGTAAGCAACCTTTTTTGCAGCGAAGCCGATCTTCAGCCTTTAGTCTTTAACCTCCGTGCGCATTCTCTTCCTCGTCCCCTACGCCCCCACCCTCATCCGCACCCGCCCCTATAACCTGTTGCGGTTCCTCGCCCGCCGCGGGCATCGCATCACCCTGGCCACCCTGTGGGAGAACGAGGATGAATGGGCTTTTGTGCAGGTGCTGGGGAAGGAGGAAGGGATTCGCATCCTGGCCGAGCCGCTGGGGAGTGGGCGAAAACTCCTCAATCTGACCGCGGGCGCATTCAGCCGGGCGCCCATCCAGGCCCGATTCTGCTGGCATCCCGCTCTGGCTCGCGCCGTGCAAGCCGCCGTGCAGGAGAACGCGTTCGACGTCGTTCATGTCGAGCACCTGCGCGGCGTGCGCTACGCCCTCCATCTGCAGGAGGCCATCCCCGACGACAGCGCTCGTCCGCCCATCGTCTGGGACAGCGTGGATAGCATCACCTACCTGTTCGAACAGGCCGCGCAGCAAAGCCAGAGTCTGAAGGGACGCATGATGACCGCGATGGAGCTGGGGCGCACGCGGCGGTATGAAACCTGGCTGTTGACCCGGTTTCCCCAGGTGTTGGTCACCTCCCCTCGCGACAAAGCCGCGTTCCAATCCCTGCTCGATCACCAGGCGGCAGCATCCATCACCGTCCTGCCCAACGGCGTGGACCTGCACTACTTCTCGCCCGACAGCTTCTTGCGCAAGCCCGCCACCATCGTCTTCTCGGGCAAGATGAGCTATCACGCCAACGTCACCGCGGCCGTGTATCTGGTGCGGGAGATCATGCCCCTGGTGTGGCGGCGGCGGCCCGACGTGCGGGTGGAGATCGTGGGCAAGGACCCGGCCCGGGAGGTGCAGGCCTTGGCCTCGGGCGAGCCGCGCGTCACCGTCACCGGCTTTGTGGCGGACCTGCGGCCCTATCTGCGCCAGGCCACGGTGGCGGTCTCGCCCATTCGCTACGGCGCCGGCATCCAGAACAAGGTGCTGGAGGCCATGGCCTGCGGCGCGCCCGTCATCGCCAGTTCCCTGGCCGTCTCCGCCCTGGCTGTGGAGCCAGATCGCGACCTGGTGATCGCGGATCATCCTTTGGCCTTTGCCAAGGCGATCTTGCAGGTCATCGAATCGCCTTCTCTGCAGCGCCGGTTGGGCGAAGCGGGCCGGGCCTATGTGGAAACGCACCACGATTGGGCCAAAATCGTCGCCCGCCTGGAGACCATCTATCAGGGATTGCTTTGAAAACAGGACACGGATGAACACAGAAAAACACGGATAATTCATAGAAATCTGTGACCGAAGGCCGTGTGAATCCGTGTCCGCATTCTCGCCAGATCTACTGATTACTGCCAATGAACGCCCCTGAACTCGAAGCCATCCTGCCCGCGCCATCGGAAGGGGCGGGGGAAAGCGGCGACATCGCCAAGCGCCTGCTCGATATCATCGGCGCCACCGTCGGGCTTGTCCTGCTCAGCCCCCTCCTTCTGCTGGTGGCTATCGCCATCAAGCTGGATTCCCGCGGTCCCATCATCTACCGTCGTCGGGTGATGGCGCGCGGGGGCGGCCAGTTCGACGCTTACAAATTCCGCACCATGGTCGTCAACGGCGATGAGGTGCTGGCGCAATACCCGGAGCTTCTGGCCCGCTGGCAACGGGAACAGAAGCTGGAAAACGACCCGCGCGTGACCCGCGTGGGCAAATGGCTGCGCAAATTCAGCATCGACGAACTGCCGCAACTGGTGAACGTCCTCAAGGGGGAGATGAGCCTGGTGGGGCCCAGGATGATCGCACCGGTGGAGGTGGCGCATTTCGGCAGCTATGCGCAGGAGCGGCTCAGCGTCAAGCCGGGACTGACGGGCCTGTGGCAGATCGCCGGGCGGGCGGACCTGCCCTACGATCAACGTCTCATTTACGATATCCGCTACGTCCGCACCCGCACCTTCTGGATGGACGTCAAGATCATCCTGCTCACGATTCCCGCCGTGCTCTTGGGCAAGGGAGCGTACTGATGCTCATCGCACGATCCCCGGTTCGGGTCAGCTTCTTCGGCGGAGGCACCGACCTCGCCGCCTACTACACCCGCTATGGCGGTGCCGTGCTCAACACGACCATCGACAAATACGTCTACGTCATCCTCTCGGCCAACCGCGGCGACGCCTTGCAGATCACCTCCTCCGACTACCGCACCTTCTACCGACTTTCCAACGGCGAGCCCCTGCTGTGGGAAAGCGGCGAACTCAGCCTGCCCCGGGCCGTGCTCCATCACTTCGGCATCCACGAGAATCTCTCCATGTTCATCGCTTCCGAGATTCCACCGGGCACGGGCCTGGGCTCCTCCAGCGCTGTGACCGTGGCCCTGGTCAAAGGCGTCAGCGCCACGATTGGCCTGCACCTTTCGCCCGCGCAGGTGGCCGAAATCGCCTGCGAGATCGAGATCGACAAGATGGGAATGCCTATCGGCGTTCAGGATCAGTACGCCGCGGCCTTTGGCGGCTTCAATTGGATGGAGTTCGACAGCGAGGGCGTCACGGTCACGCCGTTGCAGCTCCCGGCGGAGACCATCAAGCGCCTGGAGGCCAGCGTGCTGCTCATGTTTACGGGCTCCGCCCGCAATTCCTCCGATATCCTCAGCAAGCAGCAGCAATCCAGCAAAGAGCGCAAGCCTCAGGTGATCGAGGCCCTGCGCGCGGTGCACGAACTGGCCCTGCGCGCACGCGAGTTGTTGCTGGCGGGCCAGGTGGACGCCTTCGGTCGGATGCTGGATGAAGCCTGGCAGCACAAAAAACAATTCGCCTCGGGCGTCACGAACCCCATCATCGATCGAGCCTATGAGCTGGCCCGGCAGCATGGCGCTTTAGGAGGCAAGATCGCGGGCGCGGGCGGCGGCGGCTTCCTTATTCTCTATTGTGAACCGGACGCAACCGATCGCGTGGCCACGGCCCTGGAAGAAGAGATCGGCTTACGTCGCATGGATTATCATTTCGAAACGGATGGCGCTCGCGTGTTGTTCAATGCGGGTTTACGACTTCAACTTGTTGATTGAGGGGGTGGAACATGACCTGGAAAAATTCTTCGTTAACGCTACAAGACCTGCCCGCGTACGCGACTCATGGGCGAGAGGCGTCGACCCGTCATACGCGGGTGAAACGGCTCGACGTCGCCGCCCGGCCTCGCACCCGTAATTGGGAGCAGCTGGCGTTTCAGAGTATGCTTGTGCTGACGGACGCCCTGGCCGTGGGGTTGAGCCTCTTCCTGGCTTACACGCTCCGCCTTTCCAGCGGGGTGCTGACTTATCATGCGGATTACGCCGCCGAGAAATACTCCCTGCTGGTGGGCATCAGCATCCCCATCTGGCTAATGCTTTTCTATGCGATGGGGCTGTATGACCTGGACAACCTGCTGGGCGGAGTGGTGGAATATCAGCAGATGAGCAAGGCGTGCGTGGGAGGCGTCATCGCCGTGATCCTCATCTCCTTCTTCTGGCGAGACTTCGCGCTGGTCTCCCGCGGTTGGATTTTGCTCTCATTGGGGCTCTCCATTTTCATCCTCAATGGCGATCGCTTCTTCATGCGCCGGGTGGGATACTGGCTGCGACGACGCGGATGGCTCATGTCGCGAACCCTCATCGTGGGGGCCAACGAGCAGGGACTGGCCATGGCCCGGCAATGGATGGAGCATCCGGAGTCGGGCGTCAAGGTGGTGGGCTTCCTCGATGATTTCAAGCCGTTGCACATGCCCATCTGCGACGGCGTCGAGGTGTTGGGACGCCCCAGCCAGATCGAGGCCATCGCGAATCAGCATCGGGTGCAAGATGTGATCCTGGTCTCCAACGCCGTGGCCTGGGAGACCTTCGAGGTGATGATTCGGGAGACGGACGCCCGCGCGCCCTACACCCTGCGCCTCTCCCCCGGCTTCTATGAAATCCTCTCCACCCATGTCGCCGTCCACAACAAAACCTTCGTACCTCTCTTCACCGTGTATGGGGAGCGCCTGGTGGGAATCGAGGCCGCCATCAAACTCATCGAGGACCTGAGCCTGGGCCTCATTCTCTCGCTGCTCACCCTGCCTATTTCCCTGCCCATCGCTCTGGGCCTGAAGCTACAACGCCCCCATGCGCCTGTTTTTATCCGCAGCGTCACCCTGGGCCAGGGAGGCGGCTTTTTCCGCATGTTCAAATTCCGCTCCGCCCGAGATATAGAGAAGTGGGGCATGGAGCCGACCGGTTTGGAGGAATTTCTCTATCGTTCGGGCCTGGACAAGCTGCCCCAGCTCATCAACGTGCTCCGCTGCCAGATGAGCCTGGTGGGCCCGCGGCCCCAGGTGTTGGGACACGCCCATCCCGATCACCGCTTCCTGCGCCAGTTGCAAACCATCAAACCGGGCATGACCGGGCCCTGGCTTGTCTCGGCGTTTTGGACTTCCACTGACGAGAAGCGCAACGAGCTCTACTACATTCGTAACTGGACCATCTGGCTGGATTTCCAGATCCTGTTCCAAACCGCCCGGCTGATTTTCTTCGCCCCCACCCACTCCCGTCAGGAGAGCAAGGTACAGTGATTAGTAAACAGTGTTCAGTATTCAGTGTTCAGTTGTAGCAGCATGGGGGCTGGTTTCCTTCGCCGACCGGAAAAATGGGACGGCGGAGGCCGTCCACTGGCCGCAGGCCTGAAGAGCCCGACTTCAGTCGGCGAGTATCCCGGCGCACTCTGCGGTGAAATGCTTTCTCCCTTCCCTTTGCGTCTTTGTGAGCTGGCGTGAGGCAAAATTTTTCAGTAGACCATTCGTGTTGCGTTACCCGCATGATCGGGTGAGGAGGTGAAAGGTGAACCTTGACAACCATGTTTCGACTTATCTGGAGGAACTACGGGAATCGTTGCTCCTTCTGGACCAGCAGGCTATCGTTCAGGTGATCGAGGCGTTGCTGGCGGCGTGGCAGGAGGGGCGCCATATCTTCCTCATGGGGAATGGCGGCAGCGCTGCGCTGGCGTCGCATATGGCCAACGATCTCTCCAAACTCACCATCTCGCCCGGACGCCCGCGGCTGCGGGTGACGGCGCTCACCGACAATGTGCCCCTGCTCACGGCCTGGGCCAATGACGAGGGGTATGAGCGGGTGTTCATCGAGCCCCTGCAAGGGCATTTGCAGCCGGGCGACGTGGTGTTGGCCATTTCCTGCAGCGGCAACAGCCGCAATGTGATCACCGCGGTGACCTGGGCCAAAGCGCGCGGGGCCCGGATTCTGGCATTCACCGGGGATCAGGGAGGACGGCTGGCAGAGTTGGCCGATATCGTCGTATTCGCCCCCATCGAGGCGATTTATCAACAAGAGGATATCCATCTCATCCTCAACCATATCATCGCCAGCGCCATCCAACAGCACATTCGCGAAGTGGCCCGACGCATGGCCCGGCCCGCTCGGGCGTTGATCCTGGCCGCGGGGGAAGGCACCCGGCTGCGTCCCCTCACCCTGGAGATGCCCAAACCTATGGTGCCCCTGGGTGATCGCCCCCTGCTGGACCACACCGTGCGCTGGCTGCGCTCCCACGGCATCCGCGACATCGCCATCAACCTGCACTACAAGCCCGAAGCGATTACGAGCTATTTCGGCGACGGCAGCGCCTGGGACGTGCGACTCACCTACGCTTACGAAGACGCGCTTTTGGGCACGGCTGGCGCACTGAAGAACCTGAACGGCTTTCACGCGGATGGGCCCGTGGTGGTCGTCTATGGCGATGTGCTCACCGATCTGGACCTGAGCGCGCTGCTGGCCTATCATCATCACAACGTGGTGCGGGACCCCAACACGGGCGTCACCCTCAGCCTCTATCATGTACCCAACCCCACCGAAGTGGGCCTGGTGGACATGGACGAGCGGGGCCGCGTCACTCGCTTTGTGGAAAAACCCCGGCCCGAGGAGGTGTTCACCGATCTGGCCAACGCCGGCGTCCTGGTGGTGGAACCGCGGGTGCTGGACTTCATCCCCCCGGGCGAATTCTATGATTTCGGGCTGCATCTCTTCCCCCAACTGTTGGAAGCGGGCGTTTCCATCTACGGCTGGGTCATCCCCCCGGAAACCTATCTCCTGGACATCGGCACGCCCGAGAAATACGCCCAGGCCCGCCGCGAGTGGCCCGTTCGGGAGCGACAGCAAGCATGGGCCTGACCCCCGCCATCTTCCTGGACCGGGACGGCGTCATCAACGCCAACCGCGCGGACTACGTCAAATCCTGGGCGGAATTCGAATTCCTGCCGGGTGCGCTGGCCGCCATCCGCACCCTCAGCGCGCTGGAATGGCCCATCATCGTCGTCACCAACCAGTCGGCCGTGGGCCGCGGCATCATCACCCGCGCCGATGTGGAGGATATCCACCAGCGCATGGTCGCGGCCATCCGTCGTGCGGGCGGGCGCATCACCGAGGTGCGCTATTGCCCGCATCGCCCGGAGGATCATTGCCGCTGCCGCAAGCCTCGTCCGGGCATGTTGCTGGACGCCGCCCAACAATGGGGCCTCGATCTGCGTCGCAGCGTGCTGGTAGGCGACGCCATGAGCGATATCCTGGCCGCGCACGCGGTGGGCGCGACGCCCATCCTCGTCCTCACCGGCCGCGGGTCTGAGCAGTTATTTCGGTTGCGAGAGAACCGTATCGACCATTTTCAGGCGCTTCCTGATCTCACCGCCGCAGCCGCCCACATCGTCGAAACCATCCTTCATACCCAACCAGGGCTCTCTTGAGAAAATTCTAACCACAGAGACACAGAGAGCGCGGAGGAAGAAAATGGTGAGATTTGGAGAAGATTTTCGTAACTACTAAGGTCGCGTCACCACTTTTTGCCACGAAGACACGAAGAGAATGAAGGCACGAAGCCTTTTCCCTTATCTTTTTCTTCGTGTCTTCGCAAAACTTCGAGCCTTCGTGGCTTCTTGCGGCCTAAAGTCGAGGACGTTAGCAGTTACAGATTTTCTCTGTGAATCACCCCTATCCTTCTCTGTGTCCTCCGTTTCTCCGTGGTGAAAAAATCTTTCATCATCTCCGAGGACATGCACTCAACATGAAAATCCTTGTCACCGGCGGGGCCGGGTTCATTGGCTCCCACATCGTCGACCGCTACATCGAACTGGGCCATGACGTCATCGTCGTGGACAACCTGGCCACGGGCAGCAAGGCCAATGTGAATCCCAACGCCCGCTTCTTCCCCCTGGACGTGCGCTCTCCCGAATTCGCCGCTCTCATCCGCAGCGAAAAGCCCGACGTCATCAACCATCACGCCGCCCAAACCCTGGTGCGCATCTCCACCGAACAGCCCGTCTTCGACGCCGACGTCAATGTGCTGGGCATCATCAACCTGCTGCAGGCCGCGGCCGAGGCGGACGTGCGCAAGGTCATCTTCGCCTCTTCGGGTGGCACCGTGTACGGCGTTCAGGACAAACTCCCCATCACCGAGGACACCCCCTTCGCGCCGCAAAGCCCCTACGGCATCAGCAAAACCGCCAGCGAGTTCTATCTGCGCTACTATGCGGCCAACTGGGGCGTGGCCTATACCGCCTTGCGCTACGCCAACATCTTCGGCCCGCGCGACACCGTCTCCAGCGAACACGTCATCACCGTCTTCGCCACCCAGATGATCCGGGGCGAAACCCCCACCATCCACTGGGATGGCGAACAGGCCAAGGATTATCTTTACGTCGGAGATGTGGTCAATGCCAATGTGCAGGCGTTGACAAAGGGGGACAACGAAGCCTACAATCTGGGAGCCGGTCAACCTATCTCGGTCAACACCATCTTCAAGCTGATTCGAGACATCCTGGATGTGGATGTGGAACCTCGATTCGGCCCCAAACGTATGGGGGACGTGCGCCTGTTCTATCTGGATAGCCGCAAAGCGCAAAGGGAACTGGACTGGCGTCCGCAGGCGCCCTTCCTCGACGCCCTGACCGAAACCGTGCACTGGTACCGCGACCACCTGTTCCGAAAATAGTGTTGTCGTTGGTTGAGGAAGGATCGCCAGGCCGACGTTGGCGAGGCGGCAACGGGCGTGATGCGTGAAAACGTGAAACGTGAATCTTACGCATCACGCATGACGTTTCACGGCCCGTCAACCTGGCCGCGAGGCGTTTTCATCCGCATCAACGAACAATCGTTCGTGGTGACTGTTCACTGATTACCATTCACTGATTACTGATAACTGACTACCGAAACCGTGCCCAACACCACCCCCTGTCCCCACCTGGGACTCGCCTACGACCGCAGCCTCCTTCGCACCGAGCCCGACGGGGACCATCGCTGCTACGCCCAACTCCCGCCCGCGCCCATCGACCTGGCGCATCAGGAAGCCTATTGCCTCACGGCGGAGCATGTCAATTGTCCTTTTTACATTCATCCCGTAGGAACCGAGGGGCCAGAGGAGGAGGAAGATGTCCGCGCCTGGCAAAAGGCGTATCTGGGCATTATCGGGGTCATTCTCGTGGTCCTGGCCGTGGTGTATGGCCGTACGCTGTTGTTCCCACCCGCCGTCGCCCCGACCTCGACGCCGACGGCGATGGCGTTGCCCACAGAAAGGACTTCTTCTCCCACGGTCGTCCCCACGCTGCCGCCGACGCCGCTTCCGGTGACGCCGCCCGCCGAGGTCAGCACACCTACGCCCGAGCCGGGCGGCCGCAGCTTCACCCTGCGACCCGACGCCGGGGATGTGACCTGGTGGGATAGCCAGGAAGCCGCCCGGGCCCATGTGGGCGATTCCTTTCTCTATGCAGGATATTTTCAGGGCCGGGTATTCCTCTCCGCCATCCGCTTCGACCTCTCGCGCATCCCTCGCGGCGCGCCCATCCGCGGGGCCACCCTTTCCCTGACCGGGCTGCAAATCGACCGCTTTGATCCCCGGGCCGGCGGGCAATGGACCGTGCAGATATTGCAACCCGACGCCATCGATGGCTGGCCCCGCCTCGATTTCCAGACGGCGCTCAACGTGCCCGCGGCCATCACCCTGGTGCCCTCGCTGACCGCGGACCAGTTGGGCAAGGGCGTGGAAAATCGCTGGGAGTTAGACGCCAGCGCCCTGGTCTGGATCGAGCAGGCATTGGTTGATGGCAAGGACGCCCTGGTGTTTCGCATCGTGGGGCCCACAGGCGGGAAGAGCACGCTGTTTGGGTGGGATAGCGGCGTCGGGCCGGAGAGCCTGGGCGAGCCGCCGCGCTTGTGGCTGAATGTGGGACCGCCGCCGGCCACGCCGCCGCCATTGCCCACCCAAGAGCTTATCGTCGCCACCCTCACGCCCACACCCGCCAACGTGCTGACCGTGGCCGCCAACAGTCTCACGGCCACGGCGGTCGCCCGCACCATCGGGACGTATACGCCGGTTCCTCCCAACATCGCTACGCCCACGCCTACGCCCGCCAATCTGGCCACCATCCAGGCGCTGGCGTTCCAGCTTGGGTTACCGCCTGTCGCTCCGCCCACCCCCTTCCCTCACAACGACGCCACGGCCACAGCGCAGGCCAACTATGCAACGGCCGTGGCCATCGCCACCGGCACTTTTACGCCCACGCCCGAGGACGCGGTCACGCCCTTCTTCCCCACGCCCACGCCCACCGCTGGCAACCTGGCCACGGCCGTCGCCTACGTATTGCAGGCCACGGCCCAGGCTCAAACCGCGACGCCCACGCCCTACCCCTATAACGCGCTCGTCCCCACGCCCACCTTCACGCCCTGGTTCATCACCGCCACCCCTACGCCAATCAACGCGGCCACGGCCACAGCAGAAAGCTTTTACGCCACGGCTGTGGCGCTGACCACGGGCACGCCCACGCCTCTCCCTCCCAACGCAATCATCCTCCCCTACGGCGTCAAGGAGACGCCCGCGCCGCATCCTTTCGTCAGCGGAGAGCAGGTGCAAATCGCGGGCGAAGAGGCTGTGGAGGTCCGTCGCGCACCCTCTCTCGATGCTTCCATTGTCACGAAATTGACGCCCGGCGCGAAAGTCACGATCGTGGGCGGGCCATATTTCGCAGGACAGTCGATATGGTGGCTTGTTCGATTCGAGTCAGCATCTGCTATAATGTATGAAGGATGGATTCGAAACCAGCAATTGGCTCCCATCGGTGAATGATGGCGATTTACTCAGAACATCACATTTCACTTCAGGATCAACACCGTGGAACTTAGAGAATACCTGCTTCCTCTTCGCAAATGGTGGTGGCTTTTAGTTCTATCGACGATAATAGCGGCTGTCTTCAGCTTTCTCGCTGTCAGCCAGCAGCCCCCCATCTATCAGACGCATGTGACTTTGATGGTGGGGCGGGCCATCGACAACCCCAACCCCTCCGGCTCCGATTTCTGGCTGACGCAACAATTGGCCAACACGTATGCCGACATCGCCAAACGCGAGCCGGTCAAGCAGGCTACTATGGACGCGCTGGGGCTGACGTGGTTGCCCGAATACACCGTAAGGGTGGTTCCCAACACGCAACTCATCGAGATCGCGGTGACCGATACGGACCCGGTGCGGGCGCAGGCTGTAGCCAACGAACTGGCCAACCAGCTCATCAAACAAAGCCCCACTGGCAGCGGGCCGGATCAGCAGCGCCAGGAATTCATCGAACAGCAATTGAATGAATTGGAGAAGGGGATCGAGGAGACAAAAGCGCAAATCGATCAGAAACAGGAAGAGTTGGCGTCCATGTTCAGCGCCCGACAGATCGCGGACGCCAAAGCGCAAATCCAGGCCTTGCAAGACAAGTTGAACACATTGCAGGCCAATTACGCCTCGCTCCTGGCAAATACCGAACAGGGAGCCATCAACACCCTGACCATTATCGAACCTGCCGTCCTACCCGAGAAGCCCGTGGGCCCCAACAAGCCCATGACTGTGTTGTTGGCCTCGGCCATTGGCCTCATTCTGGCGGCTATGGCGGCCTATTTGTTGGATTACCTGGACGACACGATTAAAACGCCCGATGAAGTCAAGAAGCTGTTGGATTTGACGACGTTGGGGGCTGTGCCGCGCATGAAGGATTCCGAGCCGGAGTTGATCGCTATGAGTAGCTCGCAATCGCCTGCGGTCGAGTCCTACCGCATCCTGCGTACGAATTTGCAATTCGCTGCGGTGAATCACCCCCTGGACGCCTTGTTGATCACAAGTCCGTCTCCAACCGAGGGCAAATCGATGACCGTGGCCAATCTCGCCATTGCCATGGCCCAGGCGGGAAAGAAGACCATCATCGTTGATGCGGACCTTCATCGCCCCCGACAGCACAAACTCTTCTCCCTGCCCAACAATGTTGGCGTCACCACCGCCCTCCTTTCGGAACATCCCGAACCGGATGGCCTGCTGCAATCGACGCAGACACCCAACCTGTCCGTGCTGACATCCGGGCCGTTACCGCCCAACCCCGCCGAACTGCTCGGCTCTGAACGGATGAAGGCGCTTTTGCAGCATTTGGCGGAAGAAGCTGACATGATCATTCTAGACAGCCCGCCCGCCACCGTCCTTTCCGACGCCATGATCCTCTCCACCCAAAGCGATGGCGTGCTTTTGGTGTTGGACGTGGGGCAGACTCGTCGGGATGCAGCACAGCGGGCTGTGGAAGGGCTCCGGCAGGTGAACGCCCGCATCGTTGGCGTTTTGCTGAATCGCGTGCCCATCAAGGGAAGCGGATATTATTACTATTATTACTACTACAGCAGCGATTATAGCTCCCACGATGGCCGTCGCGGCTCTGGCAAGGGGCTCTGGGGGCGTCGCAAAAAACGCAAACGGCGCACTTCTCGGCAGGCGGCCGCGCCGGCGCCCGCCCCATCATCTCCCGCGACGCAGCCGGCGCAAACCTCCGTCGACCCAAACTGAAAGCGCAGGATGACATCCGGGAAGGCGTGCTGACGCATTCAGGCCACAATCGCATATCGACCGCCAACATTGTTCTCATCGTTCCCTCACGCAAAAGCGCCAGTTGTTGTGAAGACTTTTTGCAATTGCTTGGCTTCACTCCGGGAGACATTCAGGTTGTTCACCGCGGAGCACGCAGAGGACGCAGAGTCAACTGAACACTGACGACTGATCACTGATTTCCCCAGCGCCCTTTGCGGTGAGTTGTTGCAAAGCCATCGTCATGTCTGTTCCGAATGCTCTATTCTACGCTTTGCTCCGGGCCCGATGGGACGAAAGCGCGTGGTCCGAGGCCGCGCAAATCATCCAGGAGGGCTCCATCGATTGGCCCGCGTTCCTTCATCTCGCCAAAGCGCGCGGGCTCGCCCCTCTCATCTATAGCGTGACGCGAGATCATGCTCTCCTGCCGCCGCAGGTGGACCGGGCGTTGCAAGCGCACTATGTGCACAACGCGGCTCGCTCCACCCTGCTTTTCGACACACTCCACGCCATCCTGGATGCGTTCGAGCGCGAGGGCGTTCAGGTCATCCTGCTCAAAGGCGCGGCCCTGGCCGAAAGCGTCTACGCCAACCCCGCGTTGCGCCCGATGATGGACCTGGATCTCCTGATCCGGCGCGACAGTCTGGACGCGGCGACGCGGGCATTGACAGACCTGGGCTTTGCACCCGACCGGCGCGAACCTCGCCGCGGCGCCATACAGGCATTCGAGAGCCAGATGCGCTTTCATCGCCCCGATCTGACCGACTCCCTGGTCGAGCTTCATTGGAGCCTGCTGGATTCACCCTACTACCAGGAGCGCCTGAATGAGGCGTGGTTCTGGCAAAGCGCCCGTCCAGTGAGGGACAGCCACGCGCACACGCTCGGCCCCGAAGCGCAGATCATCCACCTCAGCGCCCACATGCTGCTCCATCATGGGCGAGCCATCTGGCTGGGGATGCACGACATCGCGGAGGTGTGTTATCACGAGAAGGACACCCTGGATTGGGCGCTGCTCCTGGCAAAAGCCAGGGCCATGCACCTCGTATTGCCCCTACAGCACATCCTGCCACAAGTGAAGCGAGGCTGGCGGGCTTCCATCCCAGACGCAGTCCTCCAGGATCTCCAGCGGCTTCCGGCCTCGGATGACGAACGGCGGGCGTTTCACTGGCTCACGCGACAACGGACGTCCGAAGCGCATCATTTCCTGGCGGACCTCCTCACCACGCCCTCCGCCCGCCAGCGATGGCGCTTCGCCCTGGCCAACATCTTCCCCTCGCCCGTTTACGTCCGGGAGCGCTACGGCATGAAAACGCCCTGGTTGACGCCCTATGCCTATCTTCGGCGATGGCTGCGCGGCATGGCCCATCTCCGGCATCTGTTGCGCCCGCCCCAGCCTTTCCGCGAGTGAGCTTTTGTAACTGCTAACGTAGCCCTGTTCACTCGACACGGATAGGAGGAAACGCGGATAAAATCTTTTGGGTGCGTCCTAAATGAGTTGGCGTTAGCCGGACGTACTGGCCGAGTGAACGGGGCCCTTTAGAGCCTGTTATGAACTTATCGCCAATTTGGCGTTGATTTTGTAGATGACGCGCGTTTCAATTCGCCACGGATGAAGCTGATGCGGCGATCTTGGCCTTTGAAGGCGGCAAAATGCATAACAGCCTCTAGGCGCAAGCCCCCTCCTTTGCTTCCTCCCCCGCTTCGAGACGGGCGGGGGGAGGAAATCAAGTCGCAAGTGGCAAGTCCTTCTGGGAAGACGTTTTTTCACCCGCCACTTTTTCCTTCGCGCCTTCGTTCTCTTCGTGTCTTCGTGGCAAAAAGTAGCAGCGAGACCTGCGTAGTTATTTTTCAACATGCTATCCCCCGCCGCTCTGCACTCCACCGTCTACGCCGCGGTCCTGCGCGACGCCCTCGCCCGAAATCGCGGTTTCTCATGGACGCTGCAGGGCGAAAGCATGTGCCCGACCCTGCCGCCGGGCTGCGTCGTGACCATCCAGCCGCTGCAGACACCCAGATTGGGCGATATCGTCGTATTTTCCCAGGGGGACAGACTCCTGGCCCATCGTCTGGTGCGCCGCCGCGGGGATGGCTGGATCTGCCAGGGCGACGCCCGGCGCACGCCCGACGGTCTTATCACCCGAGAGCACATCATCGGGCGGGTCGTCGAAGCCCGATGGGGGGAGCGTGTGATCTGGGCCGCACCGGAGTCGGCGCCCACTCGCTATCGTTGGATACTCCGCTATCACCTTTTGCGAGCGTTTCGACTTTTTCGAAGACTTCATCGCGAGATCATCGTCCCATGGAAACGGCCTTCGTTCTGAGCTTCGCCGGGCTTTCCTTTCGCATCGACGCCCCAGAACCCGAGTGGTCCCAACGCTTGCAAGAACGATATCAGGCCTTTCTTGCGGACGAGGCCGCCGCGGATTGGCGCATCGCCCTGCGCCACGCCCCCGATCTTCCCCAGGCCGCCGCGGATTGGGCCCGGCATGAAGCCACGCGCACCGAGTTTCACATCGCCTCCTACCGGGGGCGGGTGGATTTCGCCACGCGTCGGGCCCAGGTCCTCACGCCCGACCTGCAACGAGCGCCGTCGGCCCTGGCCCGCACCATCACCTTCATCGCCACGGTGATCTTGCCTCGGGAAAAGGACGGCTTGCTGCTTCACGCTTGCGGGCTGGCTAGCGACGCCGCGGCCTTCGCCTTCTGCGGACCTTCGGGCGCGGGCAAGAGCACCATCGCCCAACTGGTCCCGCCTACCCTCCAGGTCATGAGCGATGAAAACGTGATTGTGCGTTTGAGCGAAGCCGGGCCGATCCTTTACAACACGCCTTTCTGGGGCCAGAATACGCCCGAGACGCGCATCCATCGTCAACGCATCCATCGCCCCCTGAAAGCGGCGTTCATCCTCAAACAAAGCCCTCGCTGGTCGTTGCGCCCCCTTGCGCCATCCCAGGCGATTCTGGCATTGCTCGCCACCGAAAAAGTGGCCGTGGAACGCACGCCCAGCGCCCAGGCCTGGCTCGACATCGCCTCCCGGCTCCTGGCCCAAACGCCCATCTTCGAACTGGGCTTCCTGCCCGCGCCCGAACTCTGGTCATTTCTCGCCGAACAGGGTTTTCCTATCCCCCTGTCTTCTCCTGAATCTCGCCATGTCCCTCCCCGACCATCTCACTCCCCGACGCCATCCTGACACCGCCTTTCGCGTCTTCGAGGGCGAGGCCGTACTCATCTCCCCCGCCCAGAACATGGTGCGCACGTTGAACGTCACCGGGTCTCGCATCTGGGAATTGATGGATGGCGAGCACAGCATCGCCGATATCGCCGCCATCCTCAGCCAGGAATTCGAGGTCTCCACCGCCCACGCCCTGTCCAGCGTGCGGGCTTTCGTGCAGGAACTGGCGGAGCGCCAGCTCGTTCAGCTTGCGTCCTGACCGTGGACCCCTATCAATCCCTGCTCGATCGCCTCAAACGACAGCACACGCCCTACGCGGTGACGTGGGAACTGACCCATCGCTGCAACCTGGCCTGCTTCATGTGCTACAACGTCCCCCGCGCCCAGCCGGAACTCTCTACGGAGGAGGCTCTGGACGTGCTGGAGCAACTGGCCCGGGCCGGGGTGCTGCGCCTCACCTTCACCGGCGGCGAAGTCCTGGCGCGGCGAGATTTCCTCACCATTGCCCGCCGCGCCCGTGAACTGGATTTCGCCATCGACATAAAAACAAACGCCACCTTGATCACGCCCGAGCTGGCGGATGAATTGGCCGCGTTGCATCCGGTGGAGGTGGAAGTCAGCCTTTTGGGCGCCACGCCCGAGACGGTGCAGGGCGTCATGGGCGGCCACCGCACATTGAACCGCATCCTGGGTGGGGTGCGCCTTTTGCTGAACCGCGGCGTGCGCGTCACCCTGAATTCGCTGATGATGCGCATCAATCTGCACGAACGCGAAGCCATGATGGCCCTGGCCCGCGAACTGGGCGTCCCCCATCGCATGGTTTTCAAAATCTCGCCCGACGATGACGGCAACGATAAATCCAGGGGCCAACAGCTTCCCTTCGAGGACATGGTGACGCTGTATGGGGAAATGTGCGAGCCCTTCCAGCCGCGGCCCGGCCATCCCCGCGCCCGCACCTGCTCCGTGGGCCTCCACGCCTGCCTCATCGATCCCTACGGAGTCGTCTTCCCCTGCATCGAACTGCGCATTCCCGCCGGTAGCCTGCGCCAGCAGCCCTTCGAGACTATCTGGCGGGAAGCCCCCATCTTCCGCGAACTGCGTGAGCGGCACACGCTGGCCCACATGCCCGCGTGCCGCACCTGTCCCTTGCAGACGTATTGCGAGGGGCGTTGCTCGGGCGCAGCCTGGAAAGAACGGGGCGATCTGTACGCCCCCCACACCCTGGCCTGCCGCCAGGCCCAGGCCCGATATCACAGCCTGCATCCTGCCGAACCCATCCCATCTCCCGCCTTCTTCCTGGAACCTGCGCCATGAAAGACGAGAAAAAGACACGCGATGCAGCGCGGCCGTCACGCAAGCCCTGGATCGAGCCCGCCGTCACTTTCGAGCGCCCCCTGGAGGTGCACGCGGATGGCCCGCCGGACAAGCGATCGCAACAATCCTTCAGCTTCCTCGGGCCTTTATACGCCTCGCAAAACAGCGGCGTCTGCCACTGACAGGCGGATGATGAACCAACGTCGATGGGGAACCAGCGCCGGAGCAGCGGCTCTCCTCCTGGCGTGGTGGGTCTGGACCCTGACAGCCTTTCCTGCGTCCGCCACCGCGGCGACGCCCCAGGCGTTTCGCATCGTCACCCGGCAGGCAGGGCTCTATCACATCACCTACGAGGATTTGCAGCAGGCTGGCGCCGACCTGGCCGGGCTCACCCCGGACGCCATCGCCATGACCTACCTGGGACAGCCGGTCGATATCCTCATCATCGGGGGAGAGGATGGGCGTTTCGATCCTGGGGATGCCGTGCTCTTTTACGCGGCGCCCTATCGCGGACGCTACATGACGGGAAATGTGACCTGGCTTATCCTGGGAGGGGGCCCGGGCGGGCGCATGGCGACGCGAGCCCGGCAGCCCGATGGCTCCGAGACCCGGGTGAACGTCATCACCCGCACGTTGCGCCTGGAATACGACCGGGATTATCGCAGCAACTATCATCGGCCGCGGGATGAAGATCACTGGTTCGATATGCCCCTGAGCGTGGTTGCCTCCTCGCCCGTGGTCACCCGCACCTACCCCTTCACCCTGACGCATCTCGCCGCGTCAGGCCTGGTAACCATCCGGGCGTTGCTCCACGGCGGACGGAATCAGCCTGCCTCGCCCGATCAATCCCTGGCCCTCACCCTCAACGACCACGCCCTGGGCCTCTTCCAATGGGATGGCAGCGAGGATTACCTCACTACGGTCGTGACTGAGACCAACGTCTTGCGGGAAGGCGCCAACGCCCTGGACCTGGTGGCGGGGTTGGACCAGTTCCCCGCGGATGCGGGCGTCGGCAGCTATTGGATTTCGCCCGACTGGGTGGAGATCGACTATCCCGCCCGGGCGTGGGCGCAGAACGGGCGTTTATTGGCGCAGGGAATCCCCTCAGGCCCGATGGAAATCGTAGCCGAGGGTTTCCCGTCCTCCGACGTCTGGGCCTTCGACATCACCGATCCCCGCCACCCTGTGCGCGTGCTCAGCGTTCGGGCGCAAGAGGGCCGCGTTCATCTGTGGGATGACGCGCCCGTCCACGCCCGCTACATCGTCAGCGCTCTCGACGCCTTTCTCAGCCCCGTCGCCATCGAGAAGGACCGTCCCTCTCACCTGCGGGAGCCCCGCGGTCATGTGGATTACATCGCCATCGTCCACCGCTCCCTATGGGACGCCATCGATCCTTTGCTGGCCCACCGTCGGGCCGAAGGCATGATCGTGGCCAAAGTGGACGTCCAGGATATCTACGACGAATTCAGCTTCGGCCGGGTGGATCCCGAAGCCATCCGCGATTTTCTGGCTTGCGCGTACGAACACTGGCGCGGCGAGCAAGGGCCGCCCCGCTTCGTCCTCCTGGTGGGAGATGGCCATTACGATTTTCGCGGGAACTCGGGAACTTCCCTGCCCAACCTCATCCCCCCTTACCTCATCGACGTCGATCCCTGGATCGGCGAGACCGCCGCGGACAATCGCTATGTGAGCGTGGACGGGCCCGACAACCTGCCCGACATGAGCATTGGCCGCATCCCCGCCCGCACCCCCGCGGAAGTCGCCGCGGTGGTGGACAAAATCCTGACCTACGAAGCGGCCCCCGCGGGCGATTGGCAGAAGCGCATCCTGTTCGCGGCGGACCGTGCCACCGATTTCGACGCGGATTTCCCGCGCATCAGCGACGCCATTCGCCAGCACTGGCTGCCCCAGGCGTACGATGACCGCCAGCTCTACTATCTGGTGGATGAGCCCGACGCCGCGGCCATGCGCGCCGCGTTCAAGCGGGCGTTCGACGATCCGCCGTTGATCTTGCAATGGTTCGGCCACGCGTCCCGCTTTCGCTGGGGCTCGGTGAGCATGTTCAACATCTTCGATCCGCCCGCGCTGACCGAGAACTCGGTCTGGCCCGTGACCTTCACCTACGCCTGTTGGAGCGGCTACTTCATCAATCTCTATCGCGACTGGCAGAGCCTGGGCGAGACCCTGGTGCTTACCCCCGGCCGCGGCTCGGTGGCCGATCTCTCACCCGCGGGCCTGCATGTGGGCGACAGCCTCACCGCGTTGAATCAGGGCGTCATCAAAGCCATCTATCAGGATAAGATCGAACGTCTGGGCCCGGCCATCGATGCGGGCAAACGCCATTTCGCGGCCCACAGCGACGCCTGGCACGACATCATCGACACCTCCATCCTCTTCGGCGATCCCGCCTTGCGGCTGCGACGCCCCGAGCATTGGGATTTGGACCGCTCCAACCTGGCGATGAACCCCACGTCCCCCATCGCCGGGCAGACCCTGACCGCCACCCTGACTGTGCGCAGCGACGCAGCAACGCCCTTGGCGGGCGTCCAGGCCGTCGTCACCTTCGATCCCGCGCTCCTGAGCGTGGAGGATGCGCCGGGCGCGGAGGTGGAGCCCGGCCGTCTGACCTGGACCCTGACCCTATCGCCAGGCGAAAGCCGACCGCTGCCCTTCTCCTTGCGCGTCGCCCCTGGATTGGCGGGCGAGGCGAGCGTCCAGGTGCGGGCCGTGATACGTTCCCCGGGCCAGGATGACGTCATCCTGCACCAGACTCTGCATCTCCGCGCCGCGGCCTGGCGCGTGTTTTTGCCCTTCACTTTGCAGACGCCATGAGCCATGCAGAAAGGGTACTTACCGCAGAGAGCGCAGAGGACGCAGAGTCAACTGAACACTGATTACTGATCACTGATAACTGATTACTGATAACTTTCTCCGCGCCTTCGTGGCTCTATTTACAAAGCTGAATTACACCATGTCTTCTCACCGCTTTCTCCTGTTTTTACTCATCGCAATCACGGGCCTGATGGTGGTGGCGGGAATCCTGCCCTCATCTGTGCACGCAGCCGATTGCGCCACCGCCCAAAATGGCGACTGGAACGACCCAAACACCTGGACTGGCTGCAGCGGCGGGACGCCCGGGGCGGGGGATAACGTCAGCATCAGCCATACAGTGACGCTCACACAAAACGAAAGCGCCGCGAACGTCACCATCAACGCCAGCGGCACGCTGAACCTGGCGGGATACACCCTGGACGTCAAGGGCAATTGGGATAACAGCCATGGCGGAACCTTCAATCATGAAAATGGCACAGTCCAATTCAGCGCCTCCAGCGGCTCGCAGAGCCTGAGCGGGGACACGACCTTTTGTGACGTCATCATGGATCTATCCTCCTATGTGACCTTCGATTGGGGAAGCAACACAACCACTGTCATCGCCGGGAATCTCACTAAACCCAGCGGCGGCACTTTGAACGCTGGAACCAATACGACGGTTCGCTTCACCGGCGCCTGCAAACCCAATAACACGGCCGCTATCGATGGCGGCGGGGCCAAACGTTTCGTCCATCTCGAAATCGCCTCGGGGGCGACGGTTCAACATTCAGGAGGCGGTTTATACGTATTTGGCGACTTCACCAATGACGGCGTTTTCTCTCAATCCAGCAGTTCAGGAATCACTTTCGATGACGACGCCTCCCTTACAAGCCATACGTTATCGGGCAGTGGTTCCACAACTCTTGAAAGCTTGTATGTGGGCGGGGGGGGCAATACACTGACAGCGCAAGCGGATGTAACCATCCAGGGAGACAATTTCAATGTGGCCAGCGACAGCACATTCGATGGGGGGAGCCATACGGTTACCTTTGATGGCGACACCTCCCTGGGAGGAGCAGGCGCTTACAATTTTCACAATGTTGTCATCAATTCTGGAAAGACGTTGAATGGCAAAACGGCCGGGGATGGCGTCATCAACGTCTCAGGAGACTGGACGAACAACGGGACGTTCACGCACAATAACAGCCAGGTCACCTTCGATGGAACGAGCGTACAAACCATTGGCGGCTCCGCGACCACGACATTTTATGACCTGGTCGTGAACGCCGGGGCGATTGTGGACGCGCCAGCCGCCAATCAGCCTCTGGCTGACAATGATGTCGCCAATAACGGCGAAATGCGCCAGACGCGTAGCGTCGGCGGCGCCACATCGTTCCTGCATCTCACCAGCAGCAGCGCCGCCGACAGGTATTTTGGCATGGATTTGGACGGCAGCGTGGGGAGCACGGAGGCGGCCATTCGCGGCAATCAGGATTCCTGTCCCAATGTGCCCGCAGGCAGTTATCCCGTGAAACGCTGTTACGCCATCACCCCCGGCAGCGCTGGCGCGGTCACGGCCAAATTCTACTACGAATATGGCGAATTGCGCTCGGGCCAGGACCCGGCCACCCTGTTCGTGTGGAAGGACAATGGCGACGGCACGTGGACCAAGATCACGCCCGACAGCCGCAGCGCCTGCAATACGGACGATATCGGCTGTTCGGTGACGGTGAACAGCCTGTCGCTGGGAACGGGCGTCAACCGCTTCGTGCTGGCCCACACCAATCCCCAGGCCGTGAGCATGGCCCGGTTCGAGGGGCAATGGTTGCCCACAGGCGGTGCGCTGCTCTCCTGGGAGACGGTCAGCGAGTTCGATTTGCTGGGCTTCAATCTCTACCGACGGACGTCGGCTGCCCAGCCCTGGAAGAAGCTCAATGATGCGCTCATCCTCAGCCCCTCGCCCGGCTCCTCCCAGGGGCGCACTTACGCCTGGCGGGATATCGATCCCTCGGAGGGGGCGAGGATCGCCTATCGGTTGGAGTGGGTGGACATGAACGGCGTCGCCTCGCCCGTGGGAGAAGCGCAGGTCGTCAATCTGTCCGACGAGCTTCCCTATCGAGGCTGGCTTCCCATGCTGCGCTGACCGAAATCATGCTTGCCGCTCCGGCTGACGATCCCGTCACCCACTTCCTGATCCTCTGCCTGCGCGGGCGGTTCGATACAGGCGCGTTGGACGAGGCCCGGGATTGGGCGGTCGCTCAGGAATTGGATTGGCGGGCCATCGACGATCTGGCCACACGAGCGTCGCTCGCTCCCATCCTCTACGCCCTGCTACGAAAACAGACATGGTTTCCGGCTGATATCCTCCAACGCTGGCATCGGGCCTATCTGACGACGGCCCTGATCAATACGCTCTCTCTGCTGGAACTGGCGCGAATCGGCGACGCGTTCGGTGAGGCGGGCATTCCCTTCATCACCCTCAAGGGAGCGGCCCTGCTGGGGCAAGTCTACAAAAATGTCGCTTTGCGCCCGATGGCCGATCTCGATCTCCTGGTTCATCGGGAGCACATGGCGCAGGCTTCCGGCATCATCCAGGCCATGGGCTATGCTCCCAACCACGAGGAAGAGCATCCGGGCATGTTTCTGGCCTATGAGAACGAAATCGCCTTGCAGCGGCCCGGAACGCGCCATACGATGATCGTGGAGCTTCATTGGAGCCTGATCGATTCGCCCTACTATCAGGAACGTCTGCCCATGGCCTGGTTCTGGAAGACGGTCATCTCCGAACGGGTGGGCGAACTCACCACGCTCATACTGGGGCCCGAAGCAACGCTGCTGCATCTGACCGCCCATCTCATGCTGCATCATCAGGGCAAGGGGCTGCGCTGGCTGCATGATATAGCCGAGGTGATATGCCATTTCGACGCCGCGATAGACTGGGATTTGTTGCTGAAGCAGGCGAGCGATTTTCGTCTGACGCTGCCCGTGCAACAGGCATTGCCCGTCGTGGCGACGCGCTGGCGTGCGCCTGTCCCGACCGCGGCCTTGGAGGCGCTGGCCCGGCTGGAAGCCTCGCCCGAAGAGCAACGCATCTTTGCCCAAATGACTCGAGCCAACGCCTCGCCGGGGCGTCGGTTGCTGAGGGATCTTTCAGGCATGTCCGGGCGTCGCAGGCGGATGCGTTTTTTGTGGTTGAAGTTGTTTCCATCGCCCGCCTACATGCAAAGGCGGTACGGCGTCTCTCATCCCGGTTTGACGCTCTTTTACTATCCTTATCGATGGCTGCAGGGACTCACCGACTTGTTCAGAGGAGGGAAGCATGAATGAGGTAAACGCATCGCAAAAAATCGTGTTGACGAAAGACACGTTGTTTCAGCCACTTGAGGAGGATGCCGTCCTGCTCAATCTCGAAAGGGAACAATACTTTGGCCTCGATGAAGTGGGCACGCGCATGTTGCAGGTGATGCTGGAATCCCCCAATCTGGGCGCGGCCTACGAGGCGCTGCTGGCGGAATATGAGGTGACTCCCGGACGGTTGGAAGCGGATATGGCCCGTTTCCTCGATGAACTGCTGGAAAATGGGCTGGTGAGGGTGTTGCCCGATGGCGACGTTGCAGGATGATAGGGCTTTTCCTCTTCGAGTGTAACTGCTAACGTACTTGACTTTAGGCCGCCAAAAGCCACGAAGGCTCGAAGTTTTTCGAAGACACGAAGGAAAAATCAAGGAAAATACGTCGCGCCTTGGCTTTTCTTCGTGCCTTCGTGATAAAAACGTCTTGCAGAAGGAGTTGTATAGTTACGATTACAAAACCATGCCAGGGGAATTCGACGTTTCTATGAGTCATAACTGCTAACGTAGTCCTGTTCACTCGACACGGATACGAGGAAACACGGATAAAATCTTTTTTGAATGACTTCGCGTCTTCGTTTCCTTCGTGTCTTCGTGGCAAAAGAGGGGCGATTGGGGCCAACTACCTTAGCAGTTACTATGAGTCGGCTCTACTCCCCGTAGGCGCGTTCCAGATATTTGGCGGACGCACCCTTTCCCATTTATGATTGGACATCTTTTACCGGATTGTGTTAATATATATCCAAATTTTTTCTTCTCATTTTCGGGTATGTTCAAAATCGCAACTACTCACGTAGCGAGATCAAAAATCACGACGACACGAAGGCACGAAGGAGAAAAGTGGCAAGTGGCAGGTAGCAAGTGGCAGGTAGCAAGTGGCAGGTGAGAAACGTCGCTGCTAGAAGAACTTGCGACTTGCAAACCTGCAAACCTACATTGTCTTCGTCCCCTCCACCTGAGCATAGCTCGGGAGGAGCCGGAGGGGGGCCGAGCCTTCGTGGCAAGGCATTTTCGATGCCGAACCAGGCTACCTTAGCGGTTACAAGATTAGAGTTACAACTGCGCACATCTCAACTCATTGGAATATCTTGCCAATCTATCTGTTGCGTCCTTAGGAGGGAGTCATGTCAACTCAATTCCATTCCAACCGGGTGTCGTTGGGGGCGCCGCGCGTCTTGTTCGCAATCCTCTTGCTTTTCATCGCAGGATTGTTTCTAGTCGCGAGCCTCTCGTTTGCCAGCGGATCGGGAGACGCCCCCAAATCCATTCTGGGGCCCGAAGCCATTGAAGCCAACGCCGAAGCATCTCTAGGCGTCTACGTCGACAATTATCAGCCAGACGCCAGCCAGGCCCGGCAGAACATGATCGATGCAGGCGCGCTATGGACCCGGGTCGTGATTGACTGGGACCAGGTGGAGCCCACCCAGGGGGCTGCCTATGACTGGAGCTACTATGATACGGTGATCAACGATGTGATCCAGGACGGCTTCTCGCCTTCGCACATCATCATTTCCTTGCAAACCTATCCAAGTTGGTCCTGGGCGCCGAATGGTCACTCCTGTGGCCCCGTTCATCCCGATTACTTCGATGACTTTGCGAACTTCGCGGCTGCGGCAGTGGATCGCTATTTCAACGCCCACGGCATCATCTATTACGAACTGGGCAACGAACCCGACAATCAAGACCCCGTAAACTACGAATGGTTGGGCGGTTGTTGGGGCAATGGGCCGGACCAAACTGCGAATCCAGCTTATGCCGGCGGGGATGATTATGCAGATTTCATGGGAGCCGCATATAACCCCATGAAAAACGTTGATCCCAGTATCGTGGTCACCATGGGGGGGTTGGCTTATGACAACTTCTGGAATAAAAACGGTCAGTTCCCGGAAGATGGCCCCATCGATCCCGACTTTCTTGACAACTTCCTGGGCAACGGTGGCGGGAATTACGTGGATATCATTAACTTCCATTACTTCGATGACTGGTCGTTCCGATGGGGCACCATCATCGGCAAAGCGCAATGGTTGCAAAAGGAATTCGATGGTCCGCAGGGACCATGGCGGCCGGTGATGGTTACGGAATTCGGCGTCGCCAGCCAGGATCCCACATCGGGCCCGGGCAACGATCCCCACACGCCTAACCTGTCTCCCGATGCCCAAGTATCCCCGTTTGTGACGGCCAATGGCGATTACTGGTCCGATCTCTCTGCCATGCTGGCTGCGAATAGCCCGACAGCGTCGCCCCATACTGAGGAATACCAGGCGCGATATGTGATCAAGGGCTTTACTCGCGGCATGTCCTATCAAGACAACAACACGGATTATCAAATCATCCCCATGCTCTGGTTCCAGGCGGTCGACCGTCCTGACAAAACCGGGGGATACTACTATGGCTTGATGGATAGCAACCTGACCCCCAAACCATCCTACAACGCCTACAACACCCTGGCCACCGAATTGACCGGTCGGGCTTTCTTCCAGAATCACAACTTTATCACAGGCGATACAGCCGCCGAGGGATATGATTTCTCCGGGGGCGGTGAGGAACGCTGGGTGGTCTGGCGGAATGAGGACGCCACTGTGAGCCACGACTTCGACGTCAATGGCAATGGCAACGCCCTCCGCGTGGTGGAAAAAGATGGCGCAGAAACCATTGTCGTCGATGGTTCTTCCGACGATTTGGATGGCGCAGAAAATGGCATCGTTCGGATCGGACTTGGCCCCAGTCCCCTTATCCTCCAACCCCTGGTCTGCAATGCGGTCAGCGCCATCACCGATCTGAAATCCACAATCCCCACCGACGTCACCGATGTCGAACTTCAATGGACCTCGGTGGCCAATGCCGAGAATTACGATATCTGGCGAGATGACGCCGAACCCTACTTCATGCCCGACACCAGCACCGCGGGTGGGACCTACTATTACGACACCACCGATAGCCCGCCCTACACCGATGACGGCGCGCTCAGCTATCCACCTCGCAATCAGCACTTCTACCTGGTCACCGGGCGCAATGTCTGTCTCCAGGCGGGTGATATCTCCAACCGCGTAGGCGCCTTCCAGTTCGATCTCGTACCAGGCACGCCTTGATCGCCCCCTAACCTGATTCTGTGAGGACGCGTGGCCGAGATAAGGGAGCTCGGCCACGCGTTATGCGTCTTTCAGGAAGCATCTTCCCATGATTCTATCTCGCTTCAAACAAAGCCTGATTCTTTTGGCCATTGGCGTTCTGGTCTTGCAACTCATGTTGTTCGGTGGCGGAGTTGCGGATGGGATGATCGCGGCGTCAGGAGAAAGCGGCGCTTCTCAGCCGGCCATGCCTTTACCGCCCCCGACCTCTCCGCCCTCGGGCACGCCCACCCTGACTCCCACTTTCACGCCGACGCCTGAGCCGACTGACACGCCCGTTCCAACGGACACCCCCACGCCCCAACCCACCAACACGCCCATCCCCACGGACACGTCTACGCCTCAACCCACCAACACGCCACGCCCCAGTCCCACCCCAACGCCCACCAATACGCCCACGCCCACCCCAACGTCTACGGCGACGCCCACGCCTACACCAACGCCTACTCCAACACCTTATTTGTATTATTTCCCGTTGATATACTTCTGACCGACTGACTCTTAGTCAGCGGGTTCGGGGTTCGAGTCCCTGGCGGGTCACCAGAAAGCCCTCGGAGGCGCCTCCGGGGGCTTTTTCTTTTGGGTGTGTCCTTTTTCGGTTGAGGAGTCTCACCGCAGTACTCGCCGACTGAAGTCGGACTCTTCTGGCCTACGGCCGGTGGACGGCCTCCGCCGTCCAGTTTTCCGGTCGACGAAGGTCGACCATCGGCGCCATCGCATCCTCCTGCCTTATCTCTTCTCCCGCCCGTCTCGAAGCGGGGGAGGAAGCAAAGGAGGGGGCTTGCGCCTAAAGGGCCTGAGTTCACTCGGAAAATGTCTGCCAATAATCTGGGACGCACTCCTGTTCCGGGCTGATGCTCCTCCGCGGCCCGAAGCCGGGGATGGGCCAGGGGATCACGTAGAAGTCGCCCTGGTGCAGCCAGACCACCAGCGACAGACCCCCCAGGGCCGCGTGTTCGTCCAGGGCCTCGCGCTGATGCGGCTAGAAGTCGCTCCAGCGCAGGTTGCGATCCCGTTCCTTGACTTCTACCAACACGCTGCGCCCGCCAGGGGCCACGGCGCGAATGTCCCCGCTCACCTTTTCCAGGGGATAGGCCCGGATAATGCGGCCATGCCGGTCACACACCACCCGCCAGCCGGTCTGGATGGGCTCTACCATGCGGAAGCCCAACGCGCGAAGCTGCGCGGCCGCGGCTTCCTCGCTGCTGTACCCGGCCTTGCGGTTGCGGCGGTTGGTGATACTTCGATAGGGAAGACTTACGGCCATAGAAATAGTTTCACTGTTGTTGAGAAGGGGATTGATTTTGGGCCGCAAAACGTTCTTCGTAAGTCTCCAAGATAAACAAGCCAATGGTGGTTAATGCATTTACTGCTAGTCTGGCATGCCTGCTCTCAAGCCGATATTGCTTGCCACTGGTTCCTTTTCCATGGCAGCTACTATATTTCGTTCTCATGGCTCCTAATCCAGCGCCTACATTGATCAAACCTCCTAGGACCCTTTTAATGTCTTCATCAGCGTATCCATTAGGTGATAACTTCATTTTTTGAAAAACTGCTTTTTGAAGTGACTGAACGTCTTGTTTGGATGGATACGACTCCCCAAAAGCGTCAAGGATCGCTTTGTAAATGCTTTCAAGTGTTGTACAAGCCAGACAGATTGCATTGTCAGGGCGAGTTTCTATGTCTGCAAGGGCCTGTTCAAAATCCCTTTTTGCAAAATAATAAGCGCTTCCATCCAACAAAGTCTGAAGGGTATAGACAGATTTAATTGTCCCCCTGTATGGAATTTCCAAACCCAAATCATCCGCTATGCGGAGAATAGTTGAGTTATCCGCATCTTGCAAAAGCTCTTCCACGTAAACACGTTTACTGTCAACTCGTGAGGCTTTTCCTTGAATTTTGTAATTGGCAAGAAATTGATTTATCTGTCTTGTAGTCATTTCCTGCTGAAGCTTCAATGCAATTTCATGAACTAAGTTCATTCTTTGATATCCATCCAGTATCATAAATTCCCTCCTTCATGTGAGACCGTTCACCGCCCGCAGCAGGTCCTCCCGGCTGGGGCGGGTGTAAATGGCCAGGGTGTTCAGGCTCTCATGGCCCATGTGCGCGGCCACTACGGTCAGGGGCTCGCCCGCGTCGATGAGGTTCTTGGCGAAGGTGTGGCGCAGGGTGTGAGGCGTCAGACTCTCAATGCCCGCCAGCCGCCCGTACTTGGTCACGATGCGGTAGATGCCCGGCCCCGACAGGGGCCCTCGCTGGCCCAGAAAGAGGTGCGGATCATCGGCATAGGGATGCCGTTCACGAGCTTCCAGCCATGCGGCCAGGGCCTTGCGCGCGTCCAGCGACAGAGGCACTTCCCGCGCCTTGCCCCCCTTGCCGTAGCGCACCTGCACCCAGCCGCTGCAGGCGTTGAGGGTCACGTCGTCCAGGCCCAGGCGGATGATCGCCATGTCCCGCACCCGGTCTTTCTTGCCGTATTCCCGCACGGCCCGCAGCAGGCGGCGCTGCTCCTTCTCGGTCAGCCATTTGGGCGCGGCCTGCTTCTGCGCCTTCACGCCCACCCGCAGGCCCTCGAATGGACTTTCGTCGATCAACCCCTTGCGCACGGCCCATTTGTAGAAGCGGCGCATGGCGTTGAGGCGGCGGTTGATGGTAGCGGGCTTCAGGCCCTGGCGCACCATGGTGCCCTGGTAGTCGCGGATGTCCCGCGGATCCGCGGCGGTCAGGGCCTGGCCGCCTGTGGTCTGGTCATACCATTTTGCCCAGGCCCGCAGGTCGGCGCCGTAAGCGCGCACCATGTTAGGACTCACGCCCTCGGCTTCTAAGTCGTTGAAGAAGGTGGGAATAGGGTCGGGTATGGCTACGGTTCCACGCGAGTTATCTGGGGAAAGCGGTCGAAGTCCCGGTCGTAGCTGATGATTTCGTCGATGCCCATTTGCTCCATGTGGGCCACAGCCAGGGCGTCTTCAAAATCCACGTTATGGCTTTCATACAGTTCCAGCGCCCGCAACACCACCGATCGCTTGGGCAACCGCAGGCCGGGCAAGGTGAGCAAAGGCATCAGCCGATTGCGTACATCCTGGCGTGAAAGATTGTATAAACGCGGGGAAGAAAGCACATAGACGATCTCGGCGATGATGGTTTCGGTTGTAAACAGCGTCACCTCGCCCCTCTCCGCTTGCTGGAAGAGTAACAGACACGCCTGCGCTTTCTCAGGATCATCTCGGGTAAGATAACGCAGGAAAATGTTGGCGTCCACGAATTGCATTGCCTTACTCCTCATCCATCTCGTCTAAGACTTTCTCGGCGTGCTCTTCCCATGCGGCTTGGCCCTGGGCCTCGAAATCCTCGGGACGGTTCAGAGGCGGCACTGAGCCAAAGGCTTCTTCCAGACTCATAGGCGCACGATCCAGTTCGACCCGGTCCTCGCGGATGCGAAAGACGATGGTCTCACCGGGCTTGACGCCCAACTTGCGGCGCACATCAGCGGGCACAGTGACCTGCCCCTTGCTGGTGATACGACGGATGTGTTCCTTGAGCATGATATTGTCCTTCCTCTTGAAAAGTGCAAGGAAATTATTTGAGGTAATTCTATCATGATTCACATTTCCTTTCAACTCAAACGTCTGCCACCTCTCGTCACTTTGAAGTTCTTTTATTATGTTATCTTGTGAGTTTTTCGGGCCTTAGTACAGCTTTTCGTAAATAAGTTCCGAGTTTTGGTATACTTGGGCAAGGAGGTGAACAATGCGAGGTCCCAAGCCTAAGTATCCAATACAATTAACAATTGAAGAAGAGCAAGCGCTTCAACGGTTGGTGCGAGCCCGAACCACCCCCCAAGGCAAGGTGCGGCGAGCTCGTATTATCCTTTTAGCGAATGCGCATCCAGAGGTAACTACTAACGTACTCGATTTCAGGCCTCGAAAAGCCACGAAGGCTCGAAGTTTTTCGAAGACACGAAGGAAAAATCAAGGAAAAACTTCGTGCCTTCGTTTTTCTTCGTATCTTCGTGGCAAAAAGCGGTGGCGAGACCTTAGTAGTTACGGTGATTCAATGAATTGCCCCTGTTTTGTAACTGCTAACGTACTTGACTTTAGGCCGCCGAAAGCCACGAAGGCTCGAAGTTTTTCGAAGACACGAAGGAAAAATCAAGGAAAATACGTCGTGCCTTGGCTTTTCTTCGTGGCAAAAAATGGTGGCGATACCTTAGCAGTTACCCTGTTTTTGCGTCTCTTGTGTTTTGTGGTGGATTAAGGATGAAGAGCAAGCGTATGGGAATGCGTGGTTTTGTCGTCTTATTGAGTGAGGATGTTTGATAATTTTACGAAGATTGCCGATTTGTTGAATTGTTATTCTTGGGCGATAATTAGCTGGCAATCTTTTTGCCTCTTGCATGGACAAAACAAAAATTTTCTGCTTTTTACATGCTAACAACTTGAATTCTCCGGAGGCGTTTTCATGCCCGAATTCCAAAAGCTCTCCCGCGAAGAGGTCAATAAAATTTTAATGGCAAAAGAAAAAGGTCACGGTCTTTCACAACGCGAATTGATTCTCCGAGCCTATATGGAACAATTGAAGGGCCTGGAGGTGGGGGAAGGGCTGGAGATCAAGCTGGATAAGTCGGAGAACCGGCAAACGGTGAAGAACCGGCTGCTGCGCGCGGCGGATCGACTGGGCATCGAGATCGAATTCATCCGCTCGCGCAACGTCATCCGGCTGCGCCGTACGAAATAGCTACGGTTGCCACGATAACGCCCGCTTCACTGCTTCGTACGCGTCGACGACGCCGTAGCCGAAGCTGGCTTCGGGCCGTTGGTTGGGATCGCCGCACTCGTCCTGCATCCCGCGGTAATCCTGCACGCTTTCCAAAAGGATGCGCTCGGTGGCCTCGACTTCGCCGCGCAGGGCCGGATTGGCCGACCACATGAGCGCGACGACGCCCGCGACATGGGGCGCGGCCATGCTCGTGCCTGCGGCGCGCTTCCATCCGCCTTGCGGCCACGCGCCCAACACGTCCACGCCGGGCGCGATGAGGTCCGGCCCGCGAGCGCCGTCCGGAGAGAGGGTTTCGGGCCCGCGGCTGGAGAATTCGGCCAGATTTCCGTCGGGCTTCATGGCCCCCACGGTGAGGATGGTGTTGCTGTAATTGCCGGGCGGGGTCTGTTCCGAATTGCAGGCCGGGCCGTCGTTGCCCGCGGCCGCCACGAAGAAAATGCCCGCCGCGCGCAGGGCTTTTGTCGCCGGCCACAGGACAAACTCATCGCAGCCTTCCAGCCGGGGCGGGCATCCCCATGAATTCGTGCTCACGTCCGAGGCCAGGTCGGGACGCCCATCCTGGAAAGGATCGCCATCCAGGGGCCAGGGCGCCAGCATGAATTGCATGCACGTGAGGTAATAGGCGGGGCTGCCGAAGGCCCGCACCAGGTTGGCGCACGCGAACCATTCCGCATCGGGCGCGACGCCCACGTTCATGTCGCCCAGGACGGTGGAGAGCGTATGGGTGCCGTGGCCGTTAGCGTCGTATGGGCGGGTGACGCCATACCAGGGATCGAACCAATTGTAGTCGTGCGTGTTCATGCGCTTGCCGCGATAGCTGGCCGCCAGGGCCTTGTGGGTGAATTCGACGCCCGAATCGGACTGGCCCACGACGACGCCCGCACCCCGCACGCCGAACTCCTCCCACACCTGGGGGACGTGCATGGCCTCCAGTCCCCAGGTGGGACCCTCGGGCGGCGAAGCGTCGCCCGGCTCCAGGGGCGGCGGCTCGGGAATGGGGCGGAGTTCGGGGGAGTAGAGAATGCGTTCCACGTCTGGGCGACGGGCGATCTGCCAGCGACGCAGGGCCGAGGCGTGGACTTCGACGCCGTTGGTGATGTAGTAGGGGGTGTAGGGGATGCCGCGGGCGTCCAGCCAGGCCCGCAGGTCGGTTTGGGTGGATTCAGCGTGATCGACCAGGGTCTCATAGACCCACTGCCGCCGTTGGTCCACGTCGGCGATCTCGCGGGCGGGCGTGAGGTCGGCCTGCGATTTCATCACCACGAAGAAATCATCGCCGAAGAAGCCGGGCTGTCCGGCCAGTACATACACGCCCATGGCGATGGCCGCGGTCGCTCCCGCCGCGGCCAGCCAGACTTTGCCCAGACGGGGACGCAACAGCCGGTCGGCGAGGATGAAGCTCAGCAGGCTGGCGATGACGCCCCAGAGCGCGCTCCAGCTCAGGGCTACATAGGCCCATTTGGCCGCTTCCTGCGTGATCAGATTGTAGAGGTTGAGTTCGATGGGATCGACGAAAGCCAACGGCCCGAACGCGGCCAGTCCGACCAGCGCCAGCCCCGCGCCGACGGGATAGCGGGCGTGGCGCATCCCGAACAGGGCCAGGGGGAAGGCCAGCAGGGGCAGCAACGCCATCAACAGGGCCTGATAATCCATCTGGCCCCAACTGCCGCCGATGAGGAAGAACGCGGTTCCCAGGCCCAGGCCGCCCCAGAGGAGATTGTAGCGCACGCGGGGCGAAGTGCGGGCCAGTTGGGGCATGAGGAAGGCGCTGAGGCCCGCCAGCGTCAGGGCCAGGGCCAGGGCCTGCACCCCATCCACGCACACGTCCCAGCCGTTGCCCAGCGCCCCGAACCGCAGCCAGGGGATGAGGAAGAGGAGTCCGGTCAGCAGGGCCAGGCCCAGGGCGGCCAGGTCGCATCGACCGAGAAAGCCTTGTCGCCTGGCCGCGGCCAGGAGCAAGCCCCCCAAGAGGAAACCCAGGCCCGATCGCAGCAGGATGGGCGCGTAGGAGGCGACAGGCGGGAAGACCGCGCGGGGGATGAGAAAGAGCGCGGCTGCCAGCGTCGCCCAAAGCAGGGTGGTTATCAGCGCCCGCGGGCGAGGGGCCTGGATCAACAATCCCAGCAGCAAGGGAAGCCCGACCACGGGGACGATGATCAGGCCCAGGGCGAGGATGGTTGGCTGGGAGATGGTCATTTTGGTGACATCGCCCATCCAGGCTGCGCCCAGGGTGCCGCCCAGGATGACCAGCGTCCAGAAGCCGGTCCAACCCATGAGGGCGAGGGCGGCGATCCAGGTCAGGGTGGAGGCGGATTGGTTGGCGGTTGGGGTGGCGGGGGCGGGTGGTGTGGTCATGGCAGGGTCTGACATGGGAGACGGTTGTGGGGCGTAGGAGAGAGGAAGAGGTTGCCTTTGAGGTAGAAGCGCCAGGGGCGGTTGAGGGCGAGATCGTCCCCGCGTACGCCCACGCGCGGCCCGGCGCAGATGGGCTCCGCGGGCGGGCGGCCTGCTTCCAGCCACAGCGTTTCGCCCAGGCAGAGATCATGCCCGTCCAGCCGCTTGTCGATGCCCAGGGCCTGGCACAGCTTGCCCGGGCCGTTGGTGAGCCGCCGGTCGGGAACGCCCCCGCGGCGGGCGCGCATGATCTCGATCCCTTCCAGCGGCTCCAGCGCCCGGATGAGCACGGCCTGGCCGTCGCCCTCCGGGCCGGTGACGATGTTCAGGCAGTGGTGCATCCCGTAGATGAGGTAGACGTAGGCGTGGCCGGGCGGGCCGAACATGCTGCGGTTGCGAGGCGTGGGCCCGCGAAAGGCGTGGGAGGCGGCGTCTTCGGAGCCGAGATAGGCTTCCACCTCGACGATGCGGCCGGTGAGGCGGCGCCCTTCTATCTCACGCACCAGCACTTTCCCCAACAGGTCAGGAGCCACCTCAACGGCGGAGCGGGCATAGAAGGCGCGGGGGAGAGGGTTAGTCATGCTTCCCTCCCACCACGGGCATGACGATGTGAACGACGTCGCCATGTTGCAGACGGACGCTTTCGTAATGGGGCTGCGTGACGGGCCGACCGCGGACGAAGATGATGTACGGGAATTCCCGGCCCAGGTCATCCCCCCGAAAAGCGGTTTCGAAGCCGGGATAGCTCTCCGCCAGGGCAGCGAGCATGTCGGCGAGGGTGGCGTCTTCGGGCAGGGACAGGGTGATGCGGCGCGAACCCACGGTTTTGCGCAGAGGGTCGCCAAAACGGACGGTGATTTCCATGGTCGATGATGGGTTCATGCCGGAAAAAGATGTCAGGAGGCGTTGATAAGATGAAGGAAAAAGCCGAATATGATCATTTTGTCATCATTTTATCTCATTTTTTCAAGCAATTTTCACGTTGGTTCGCGATACTGTAATCAGGATTGATTCATTGCGGTATTCATCGTTCGGAGATCTTTTCATCATGACCGTTCTTATCCTCATTGTTATCGGCGCATTGCTGGCCTGGACCTTCCTCCAGGATGCCAGCGCGCCCCGATAGCGGCTCTTATCCAGGTTGGGAACTGGCCCGGGCGATGGCTCGGTCCAATGTTTCTCGAATAAGGTGTGCAGAGAGGGCGAGAGAAAAGAGTGGGGAAGAGGCTCGGGGCTGCGGACACATCCGTTGGGCGAGGCGGACCGCAGCCTCGATAGCCTCGCGTCCAGGGGCGGAGCCGATGAGGTCGGTCAGGGCCTCTTCGCACGCGTCGGGCCAGGCGTCGCCCGCAGCCAGGGCCAGGCGGGCGGCGGTGATGACGCGAGCGTCGGGGTCGATGACCAGCCAGGCCGCGGCGGCCCAGGCGTCGGGCTGAAGCGCGCCCAGATCGGCTTCCCGCCAGAGGGCGCTGGTTGCGCCTGCGGGCCCGGCCGCGAAGCGCACGTTGAGCAGCAGGTGGGGCGCTTCGGGCGGGGTGAGGATGGCGTCTTTCAGGGGGAACAGAACCCGTTCCACCGCGTGGTTCTGCGCCCGCACCGCCATCTCTACCCGCGCGTCCAGCGCGGTCAGGGCCAGGAGGATGGGGTTGTCGAGGTGCTCCGGAGTCAGGTTGTGGATGAGCGCGCCGCCGGGAAGGTCGTCTTCCTGCAGGCGGCAGGCGTCCACCAGACAGGCGGCCGCGGGCCACAGCAGCCGGGAGCGGATGAGGGCGGCGTGGGGCGTGTTGACGCCGATGATCATCTCCCCGCCCGCGCGCTGGATGCCGGACATGGCGCTCAACCGGCTGGCGTCCAGGATGAGGGCGTGGGGATGGGGGTTGGGGGGCGGTCCGCCCGCGGTGATCTGGACGAGCGCGGGCCGGGCCAGGATGTCCAGGGCCTCTTCCAGGGTGTTTGGGCGGAAGATAATGGTCATGTAGCCAGGATGTCGTCGTACAGGGCGAGGAGCTTGGCCATTTCCTGTTCGGCGTTGAGCTCTTTGGCGGCTTCCAGCGACCGTTGTTTCATGATCTCGATGGCTTCGAGCGAGAGGGCGTTGATCATGCGGGCCAGGGTTTCGGGGGCGAAGTCGGGAGCGATGACGCCCAGGCCATATTTTTCGACGATGGCGGCCATCGCGGGCGAGGGGCCGATGGCCACGGCCAGCCCGGCCATGATGAATTCGAAGAATTTGTTGGGCAGGGTCATCTCATAGCTGTAGTTGACCGGAGGCAGCAGGTGGATGCCGATATCGTACGCGTGGATGGTGCGGGCGATCTCGGCTGGAGGGACCGTCTCGCGGAAGTGGATGCGGTCGGGGGCGCGGGACTGGGCCAGGGCCTGAAGCTCCTCCAGATAGCCGTCGCCTTTGGAGCGAAGCATGAAGTCGAGGGTGAAGCGGGCGTCGAGCCGGGCCAACGCGTCGATCATGATCTCCAGGCGGCGTTCGCGGATGGCCGTGCCGTGATGGATGAGGCGGATGCGGTGGGGATCGACGGGTCGGAAGGGAAGGGCCTGGTAGGAGGGGATGTTGCGGATGACGCCCACCGGGCGGCCCAGCTCCTTTTCGTAGCGCCGGGCGATGTGCGCTTCGACCGTGATCATGGCGTCGGCCTGGGGCGCGTAGCGGTGGATGAGGTGGGTGTAGAGGGGTTGGGCCAGGATGCGCCACCACAGGGAGTTGGCCCGATGGTCGGGGCTGTATTCGTGGGCGTCGAACAGGACTTTGGCGCCCGTTTGTCGGGCGGCTTCGATGGCGATGGGCAGGCCGATGGCCTCGTTGGCGTGGATGAGGTCGGGTTGAGAAGCGATGACGGCCTGCAGGGCCTGGTGATGGTCGGGCTTGGCCCAATACCATTGTTCGAAGGCCCGGGGCGTGAGGCGACCTCCCAGCATCCGGGCGGCCTGCAAGGCCCGTTGCGGCGGCGGCAGGATCACTCGCTGCACGGGCCGCATGGTCACATGGGGCCGCTCCCGGTCGAGATGGCCCCATCCCACCACGGTGATGTCGTACCGGCGGGCGGCGAAGTCGATCTGGCGGAGGACGCGGCTGTCACGGTGGATGACGGAGAGGGAGAGGATGGTGAGTCGGGGACGGGGCATGTCAGCGGGTGGGCCGGAGGGTGCGGGCGGCGCGGGCCATCCCGCGCAGACGGTTGAAGAAGGCGCTGCCGGGTATGGAGACGAGCAGGAGGATCAGGGCGCGCAGGTTGCGTTTGTCCCAGCGCAGGGCTTGTTTCCAGGCCGCGCGGGCCTGGGCCATTTCGCCCTGGTAGGCGAGATGACGGCCTGCGGCCTCATAGTGGGCGCTGATGGCTTCATCGAAACGGCGCGGCTCGATCCGATGGCCGAGATGGCGGCGCAGCAAGAGCAGCGTATCGACGTGCCGCAGATTGGGGGCGGCCACGTCGTCGTAAATGTGTTGGGTGACGCCCCCCGCGTGGCGCTGATACACGCCCATGACCTCATCGATGTAGCCGATGTCGCCGTGCGCGGCGTTGAGGATATGGAGAGGCCAGTCCGCGTAGCGGGTTTCCCGGAACCAGTCGGGCAGGGGGTGGTGTTCGGGCCGGTTGCGGAACATGACCGAGAGCGCGGCGATGGAGTTGTGCCGCATCACGTCGCGCAGGCGATAGACGGGCTTGCGTCCGGGCGGGCGGACGGTGCGAATGCGCTGGCCCTGGGCGTCCACTTCATCCACAGCGTGAAAGCAGAGTGCGTAGTCGGGATGGGCGTCGAGCAGGTCGGCCTGTTTTTGCAATTTGCGGGGGTCGGTCCAGTAGTCGTCCCCATCCAGCAGGGCGACGTACTGGCCCCGGGCTGCGTTCAGGTTCTGGATGAAGTTGTAGCGCCCGGTGGGCCGCCCGCCCAGATAAATCACGTCTTCGCGGGAGCGCAGGAAGAGACGGATGCGGTCGGGATAGCGGCGGGCGTAGTCGATGCAGATCTCACGCGTCCCGTCCGAGCTCTCGTCCTCGCCCAGGATGATTTCATAGTCGAAGTCGGTTTCCTGCATGAGGACGCTATCCAGGGCGCGGGCGATGTAGGGCGCGTGGTTGTAGGTTTGCAGGCAGACGCTGACTTTGATGGGGTATGGTTCAGCGTTCATTTTCCATGGCCCGGGTGATGTCGTGGCCGTGAGCTACGGCGAAGCGGATCAGCCCGGCGATGCGTTCGATGGCGCCCTCGTCTACGGCTGTGCCCGTAGGCAGGGAGAGCACCCGATCTACCAGGCGCTCGGTTTCGGGGAGCAGCAGCCCGGCGTGGGGATAGAGGGAGCGGTAGGGCTCCATGCGGTGGACGCCAGGGTAGAAATAGCGCCGGGCGCGGACGCGTTCGGCATGGAGCAGGCGCATGAGCAGGTCGCGATGGATGCCCGTGACCTCTGCGTCGATCTCCAGGACGATGTACTGGTAGTTGTTGCGCTCCTGGTCGTCGTAGGCGATCATGTCCACGCCGGGGATGTCGGCCAGATGGGCGCGGTAGGCCTCGTAGTTGCGGCGGTTGATGGCGATGAACGCGTCCAGGCTGTCCAGGGCGGTGAGTCCGGCCGCGGCCGTAAACTCGTGCATCTTGCCATTCGTGCCGATGTAGATGACGTTATCCATGCCCGCGAAGCCGAAATTCCGCATCAGCCGCAGCTTCTCGGCCAGGGCGTCGTCGTTGGTGGCGATGGCGCCGCCTTCGAAGGCGTTGAAGAATTTGGTGGCGTGGAAGCTGAAGACCTCGGCCTGGCCAAACCGCCCGATCATGCGCCCGCGGTGGCTGACGCCGAAGGCGTGGGCCGCATCGAACAGCAAGGCGAGGTTGTGTTTGCGGGCGATGGCCTCCAGGGCTTCGATGTCGCAGGGCCGCCCCCACACGTGCACGCCGATGACGCCCGTGGTGCGGGGGGTGATCATCCGCTCGATGCGGGCGGGGTCCAGGTTGTGGGTGGCGGGGTCGATGTCGCTGAAGACGGGCGTGATCTCCTGCCATTGCAGGGCGTGGGCCGTGGCCACGAAGGTGAAGGCGGGAACGATGACTTCGCCTTGCAGGCCCAGGGCGCGGATGACCAGTTCCAGGCCGATGGTGGCGTTGACCACGGTCACGACGTGTTTCACGCCCAGGAACTCGGCCAAACGCGCTTCGAATTCCTGGACCACAGGCCCGTTGTTGGTCAGCCAGCGGCGGTCGAGGATGGCGTTGAGCCGGGCGATGAGCTTGTCCCGGTCGCCGATGTTGGGCCGGCCCACATGCAGCATCTCGTCGAAGGCGGGTTCGCCTCCGAACAGGGCCAGGTCGGTAAGGGTATGTTTGGGGTTCGTCATGGGGATTGGGGAGGGTGTGTCGACCGGGAAACCGGGAGACCGGTACACCAGAAAACCAGGAAACCCGTAGACCGGCGCCGGCTCATCATTTTACAGATATCGGCGAAGTAGAGTCATGTGTGTTGTTCCAGATGCGCCCGCACCTGGGCGGGGTCGTTCCACATGAGGACGTCGATGATGGAGAGGTGGGGGATGAATTCGTAGCCGGGGGTGGGGTATTCCAGCGGTGGCAAGTTGCGGATGGTGAGTTTGACGCCGGCGCGGGCGTATTTCTGCGGGTCGTAAAGGCCTTTGCCGCCGGGCGGGTTGACGTATTCGTCCGCGCCCAGGGCCAGGGCGATCTGCAAGGCCCAGTCGTCGGGCGCGTGGATGGGGCCCAAGGTCAGGTCCATCTCTGAAAAGTAGCGGTAGGTGAAGGGGATGGCGAGGTAGTCGCACACGGCTTCCAGACAGCGCACGTTCAGTCGGGCGATGGCGGCGTCGCCCGCGTGCAGACAATCTTTCACCAGAGCGATGACGTCTTTGTAGAAAGGAGCGTGACGCCTGTAATGATCGAGCTGGCCCAGGATTTTCTCCCGCCAGGGGTGGGTTTCGGCGATGCGAATGGCCTCGATGGGCGTGGCGCGGGCGTGTTTTTGCACAGGGACGGTGATGTATTGCCAGCCCGACTGCTGATGCAACACCCGGTTGCGGTTGATCCAACCGCGGGTGTATTGCACGGTGTCGAACACGATCCAGAGGTCGGTCTGGAAGATGAGGTCGAAGTAGCCCAGGTAGGGGAAGAAATAGGGCTGCATGAGGCCGAGTTTCATGCCAGAAAGCGCTCCAGTGGGGTTCCTTGCACGTCATTGAGGATGGCGCGGGCGATGCGCGGGTCGAGTTCCCGCCGCCAGCGGGCCGCCCGGTCGGGGCGCTTGAGCACAGCGTAGGGATCGGGATCGTGGCCGCTGCGGCTGAGGCGGATGAATTCGCGGGTCTGCGGGGGCAGGGTCAGGCCGACGAAGTCGAACAGGGCCGCAATCTGCGCCTCGGGCCGGGCGATGAGGTCTTCGTAGCGAATCAGACGGAACTGGTGGGGATGCGTGCGTTCCAGGTCGAGAAACATGGTGGCGACTTCTTTCCATTTTTCGAAGCCGTTGTATTCTTCGATGCGGCCCGCGTTCTTTTTGGGCGCGTCACGCCATTCCTCCAGGGGATCCCAGCCGGGGCGAAATTCCTTGGGGGCCTGCAGCCAGGAATTGATGACCGCGCAGGGGTGGCGCACGATGCCGATGATGCGGATGCCGGGCGCGCTTTCCAAAAAGAGGGGAATGAGGTGATGGTAGCGCACCATCTTCATTACAAGAAAGGATGGATGGGGCGACTTCTGCGCCCGGGCCCAGAAATCGGCCAGGGCCGCCTTGCGCTCTTCATCCAGAATGAAGGGATCATCCCGCACCGCGTACAATTCCTGCAGGAATTGGATCACCTCGTCCGGGCTGGAGTCCGCGTGCAGGCGGTCTTTGAACCGGTAGGCGAAGAGGGGTTGCAGGCGATAGGCCACGTCGGGATGGCTGGCGAAGACCTGGCCCAGCCAGGAGGTGCCGGAGCGGGGGACGCCGTGGATGGAGACGATCTGGAAATCGAGTTCGGGCATGGGTCAGCGGGAGGAAGCGGGACGGATGGATCGGAGTCGGCGGCGGAAGATGGCCCAGCCTTCCATGAATTCGGGGAAGCGCAGGCCGCGGCAAAGGAGCAGATAGACGCTGGCGCCGATGAGGCCCTGCAATAGCAGCAAGGCGGGCGCGGGCAGCGTCAGCCAGTTCAGAGGATAGACCAGCAGGCCTATGACGCCCGCAGCGCCGAGATAGGGTGCGAGATCGCGAAGCTGTGTAAGAAACGCGTAGCTGATGAGTGATTGATTGTAATGCGCATTCAGATAGTAAGCAATCCCGGCGGTGATGATTTGGCCCCAGATGATGGCTTCGATGCCCCAGCGCCAGGAGATGCCCAGGGCAATGACGATGAGGGTCTTCTTGATGATCTCCAGCCGGAAGAAGAGATCGGAGCGGCCGCGGGCCAGCAGCACGTTCAGGTTGATGGCGCTGAGGGGATAGAACAATCCCACCACGGCCAGCAATTGCAGGTAGGGGACGGCGGGCAGCCATTTCTCGCCGATGAGGGTGATGATCAGGGGCCGGGCCGTGACCATGAGTCCGATCATCAGCGGGAAGTTGACCAGGGCCACCGTGCGCAGGGCCTTGCGCACGCCGTTGCGGATGCGGTCGGGCTCATCCTGAATTTCGGAAAAGAGGGGAAAGGTGACCCGGCTGAGGACATTGCCCAGGGTTTGGGCGGGAATCTGCTGCAAGGAGTTGGCGCGGGTGTAGTAGCCCAAATCCGCGGGCAGGAACAGCTTGCCGATGACGATGTTGTAGATATTGCGAAAAATGACGTCGATCACGCCGGAGGCCAACATGCGGGAGCCGAATCCGAACAGCTCCCGCAGCGCCCCCAGGTCGAAGACGCGGCGAGGCCGCCAGCGGGAAAAGCCCCAGAGCAAGAGGGAATCGAACAGGGTGTTGCTGAGGCTTTGAAAGACCAGGCTCCAGATGCCCGCGCCCAGCAGGGCCATGCTGATCCCGACCACGCCCGATCCCCCCACCGCCATGAGCCGCACCTTGGCCTGGGTCTTGAAATCCATGCGTTTGGTGAGCAGGGTGGTCTGGATCAGCCCGAACGCGGCGAAGATGAAGTTGAGGCCCAGCACGCGGGTGGGCGCGATGAGCGCGGGTTGGGCGTAGAAGCGGGCGATCCAGGGCGCTGCCAGCCCTAGCGCGGCCGCGGCCGCCAGGCTGAGCAGGATGTTGGCGTAGAAGACGGAGCTGTAATGGGTTTCGGTCGCGTCCTGTTTCTGGATCAAAGCTGCGCCGAAGCCGCTGTTCAGGAACACCTTTCCTAATGCGATGAAGACCATGATCATGCCGATGAGCCCGAACTCGGTGGGGGTCAGCAGCCGCGCCAGCACCACGGCGACGATGAACTGCATCCCCTTGGGGCCCAGACGTTCGATCGCGCTCCAGAAAACGCCGTGGACAGCTTTCTTGCGCAGGGAAGGGGGTTGATCCATCACGCATCCAGCAAGGCCCGCAGGCGGCGGGTGAAGTCAGGATATTGCACCTCGGCGTTCACGCGCTGGCGCCAAAGCTGCCAGGAAGCGTCCCGCATGGCCTGTTTGGCGTCGTCGGGCAGGGCGTGGAAGGCGCGCAGGGTCTCGGCGATGGCCGCGGGCGGGACGTTCGCGGCCCACAGGTAGCCGTTGCGGCCCGGCTCGACCAGTTCGGGCACGCCGCCCACGGCGGTGGCAGCGATGGGAATGCCGTAGCTCATGGCTTCCATCATGCTCACGGGCAGGCCCTCCGAGGCGCTGACGCTGACGAACAGGTCCATCGGGTGTTCCTGGTAGAAGCGCAGGATGTCGCGGTTGGGCAGGGGGCCGGTGATCCGCCAGTCGATGTGGGCGGGCAGCGACGCGGCCCGGGCCCGCAGTTCCTGCTCCAGCCCGCCGCCGCCGAGATGCGTCCAGTGAATGGGAAAGTCGCAGCGGGCCAGGGCGTCCACCAGCAGGTGGAGGCGTTTCACGGGGGCCAAGTAGGCGCAGGAGACGAGATGCAGCCGCCCGTCCCGGGAGGGCGCGTTGCGCGCGGGCGTGGGCCTGACGCCGTGCCGGGCGACCTCGAATTTGTCTCGATACTGAGGATAGCGTCCTTGCAGATAGCGTTGGATGAAGGCGGCGACGCCGTACACCCTGTCCAGACGGGCGACAGCCAGGGCCTGGCCGGGCAGATATCCCAAAGACGCCCGCTCGTGATACACATCGCCGCCCTGACCTCGGGCCACGGCGACCCGCGTCAGCCCGTGCTCTTTGAGCAGCGCCACGGCCAGCGCGGCCGGCGAAAGCCAGTAACTGTACGCCGCGTCGAAAGGCTGATCCCGAAACGCGTCGGTCAACAACTGGCTCAGACGCAAGGCCCGCAGCAGAAAGCTGGCCTCACCCCGCCACAACGCGGGGGACGCTCCCAGCGCCTTGCGCTCCTCCAGGCTCAACCCAGGCAGGGACGCCAGCGCCCGCGGATGGCGGAGCAGCCATGCGCTCAGGGCTTTCCCGCCCACAGGGAAGGCGCGCAGGATATCGGTGCGCACTGCGACGCCTGCGGGCGCATCCCGCCGCACGCTCAGGTCCGCGTCGGGAAACCAGGGAACGATGACGACGTCGAAGGCGTCGGCCAGGTAGTGGATCTCGGTCTCCAGGAATTCTTCGCCGCGGTCGAAGGGAAAGCGGGCGGTGACCAGCAACAGGCGGGGACGAGACATGATGGGTTCGGAGGCTGTTTTTACAGGCAACTACGAATGCAGCCCTTTTGACTCAACACGGATACGAAGAAACACGGATACGATCCTTTTTGAATGACTTCGTGCCTTCGTTTCCTTCGTGTCTTCGTGGCAAAAAAGGGATATTGGGGCCAACCACCTTAGCAGTTACCTTGATAGATGTTTTTCCAGTTCGCGGCGCACCAGGCCCATCAGCTCGCCCACGGTCTTGCGGTCGAAGGCGAAGCGGGCGTTGGCGAGCTGGAAGAGTTCGGGCAGGGGGCGGGTGTAGCCCGCGGCCAGGGCCCGGCGATAGTCCGCCACCGCTCTTTCCTGATCCTCCAGGGCGTTGCGCCACACCTGCAATGCGCCCATCTGGGCCAGGCCGTATTCGATGTAGTAGAAGGGCGAGCCGAAAATGTGCCCCTTGCGATGCCAGCCTGTGGCTTTCTCCGCATCCAGGCCCGTGTAATCCACCCCCGGCAGGAAGCGATCCCACAACTCCGACCATTTGGCGTCGATATCGGCTGCGCGCACGTCCTCGGGCGCTTCGGTGTAGAGCCAGTGCTGCATCTTGTCCACCACGGCCATGTAGGGCAGGAAGGTGACGATGCCCGTGAGCTGTTCCACCACCGCCCGGCGATAGTCGGCCTCGTCATAAAAGCCGCCCTCTTCCTTGCGCCAATAGGGCATGCTGAGCTGTTCCATGCTCATAGAGGCCACTTCGGAGAACTCCATGGGCGAATGATAATTCCAGATCAGGCTTTGGTGCTGAAAGGCTTCGAAGAAGTGGAAGGCGTGGCCGCCCTCGTGCATCAACGTGCGGAAGTTGCGATGGGTGCCCACCGCGTTCATGAAGATATACGCTTTGCCGCTGATGGGGAAGCTGTTCATGTAGCCGCCCGGCGCTTTGTTGGGGCGGGAGGCCAGGTCGAGGAAGCCGTCGCGCATGGATTGGAAATAGCGCCCGAAGTCGGGATGCACCCGCGTGAAAACCCGCTGACCCACCTCTTTCAATTCGCTGACGTCATCGAAAGGATGCAGGGGCGCGTCGTAGGGGTCCACAGTGGGCAGCCAGGGACTGCCGATGCCCGTCTCCCACGGGCGCAGACGGTCGAGGCCCACCTGCCGGGCCAGAGTCTCGTACATTTCCGTGGCCAGGGGGACGACTTCCTGCTCGATGGCGTCGTGGAAGACCGCGCAATCCTCGGGCGTGTAGTCGAAACGCCCCTTGCGCAGCCACTGATAGCTGCGGAAATCGGGATAGCCCGCGTTTTTCGCCAGTTGTCGCCGTTTGGCCAGCAGGTCCATGAAGAGCTCGTTCAGTTCGTCGCGATGGGCGAGATAAGCGTCCATGCTCTTGCGCCACACCTGCTCCCGCACGTCACGATCCCGGTCGGAAAGATGGGCTTCGGCCTGGGGAATGGTCAGCTGCTCGCCCTCCCATTCGATGTTGAGCCCGCCCGTGATCTCCTGATACCGCTTGCTCCGCAATTGCAGCTCGGTGATGATGGGAATGTTTTCCTCGGTGAAAAGCTCGATCTCGGCCTTGACCCGTCGGTAGACCTGCGCGGTCTCCTGGTCGGGCTTGTAGCCTTCCACCGCAACCCACTTTTCGTTGAGTTGCTGCTCCGCCACCTGCCACTTGGGGAACACCTCGCCTACAACCTTTTGGAAGCGAGCGTTGGCCTCCTCGTCCGCTGTGTTCTCGGTAATGGCCCGATAGATCCAGGACATCTCCTCATCCAGGACGCTCTCCAGATCGCTCCATTGCTGGAGCCATTCCCGCACGTTTTTCGGCGTCAGCTCCGCCGCCAGCAGCGCGTCCACATGCGGCTGGATGCTTTGCCAATCCATGATATCGATTTTGGGGTAGTTGTGCTTCATCGAACAAGTCTCTCCGTGGGTGAATTTGGGACCTGTGTGACCAAAGTCCTGTGCCATTATACCCGCGAATGATAGAATGGGGATAAAGGCGTCGCGAATGAAGGCTCGTCGATGCGAACGAAAATGAGAACGCTGATAACGCTGATGCTTCGCAACGCAGATTTTCACAGACTTTTTCTTTTCATCTGCGTTCATCCGTTTCAATCTGCGTCATCTGCGTTCCCTGATCCTATTTTCATAGCAGGAGGCAACTCATGAAACTCACATTCTGGGGTGCGGCCCGCACTGTCACCGGCTCCATGCACCTGTTGGAAGTCAACGATACAAAGATTTTATTGGATTGCGGGTTGTTTCAAGGCAAGCGCAAGCTCAGCTATGAACGGAATCTAAACTTCCCCTTCGATCCCAAGGATATCGACGTGCTGGTGCTCTCCCACGCGCACATCGACCACTCGGGCAACATCCCCAATTTGGTGCGCCAAGGGTTCAAAGGGAACATTTACGCCACCCACGCCACCCGCGATCTGTGCGCAGCCATGCTGGAGGATAGCGCCCGCATCCAGGAGCAGGACATCGGCTTTCTGAACAAGAAGCGGCGGCGCAAGGGGGAACCGCCTCTGGAGCCCCTCTATACCGTCCAGGACGCGCTGGCTTCGCTGCCCTACTTCATCGGCGTGCCCTATTGGCGACCTATCCTCATTGCTCCGGGCGTCACCCTGACGTTCCATGACGCCGGCCACATCCTGGGCAGCGCCATCGTCGTGCTGGATATCGAGGAGCGGGGCAAGAAGCCCGTGCGCCTGGTCTTCTCGGGCGACCTGGGACGCCGGGGGCTGGCCATCCTGCGGGACCCCGAGTTCATCGACCGGGCCGACTATCTCATCATGGAAAGCACCTATGGCAGCCGCTACCACGAGACCTTCGACGACGCCACCCAAAAGCTGCGGGAAATCAGCATCCGCGCCTTTCGGCAGCGCGGGCGCATTCTTGTGCCCTCCTTCGCGGTGGGGCGCACCCAGGAACTGGTCTATCGCCTCAATCGCCTGCGCTCCGACCACGACATCCCCGAATTTCCCATCTACGTGGACTCCCCCCTGGCCGTCAACGTGACCGAAGTCTTCCGCCTGCACCCCGAATGCTACGACAAGGAGATTCGCGATTTCATGGCGGCGAACGACCATCGCAGCCCCTTCGGCTTCCATCTCTTGCGCTATGTGCGCAGCGTGGAAGATTCCAAAGCCCTGAATTTCACGCCCGACCCCATCATGGTCATCGCGGCCTCGGGCATGTGCGAGGGCGGGCGCATCCTCCATCACCTCAAGCAGCGCATCTCCGACCCCAACGCCATCATCCTGTTCGTGGGCTATCAGGCGGAGAACACGCTGGGGCGCAAGATTTTGGATGGCGTGAGTCCGGTGCGCATCTTCGGCGAACTGCACGAAGTGCGGGCCCAGGTGGAGCGCATCGAGGGGTACAGCGCCCACGCCGATCGGGCTGAGCTGCTGGATTGGGCCAACCACTTCGATCGGAGCCAGCTCAAGCGCGTGTTCATCGTCCACGGTGAGGAGGAGGGCTACACCGCCCTCAAGTCGGGCCTGGAGCAGATGGGTTTCCGGGAGGTGGTTGTTCCCGACCGGGGCGATGCGTTCGAGTTGGAATGACCGTGGCGGCGAGACCTCCCGGAGGTAGGGGAAGCTTCGTTGGTTCCTCTCGCTGACAAAGCCATAGCAATTTTTGCATATTCTCATCATTTTTGTCCTCACCTCCGGGAGGTCGGGAAAAGCCCGGGCATCGGTCTTCGACCAGGAGACCTCCCGGAGGTGGGAAAGCGCCTGCTGATCGCTTGCCACCTGGCCATCGTCCCGACGTTTTGGCTGTTGCACAAATCCTCGCATCCACCTCCGGGAGGTCGGGAAAAACCCGGGCATCGGTCTTCGACCAGGAGACCTCCCGGAGGTGGGAGATCGCCCGCTGATCGCTTGCCCCCTGGCCATCGTCCCGACGTTTTGGCTGTTGCACAAATCCTCGCATCCACCTCCGGGAGGTCGGGAAAAACCCGGGCATCGGTCTTCGACCAGGAGACCTCCCGGAGGTGGGAAAGCGCCTGCTGATCGCTTGCCACCTGGCCATCGTCCCGACGTTTTGGCTGTTGCACAAATCCTCGCACCCACCTCCGGGAGGTCGGGAAAAGCCCGGGCATCGGTCTTCGACCAGGAGACCTCCCGGAGGTGGGAAAGCGCCCGCTGATCGCTTGCCACCTGGCCATCGTCCCGACGTTTTGGCTGTTGCACAAATCCTCGCATCCACCTCCGGGAGGTCGGGAAAAGCCACATTGCTTGCAAAAAAAGGCGCCGTTATAATATGCCTATATCCAGTTCTTCCGGAGGCCATTGATGCCACGCCGCAACGATACGTTTTATCCAGGGGGTATCTTTCATATCTTCAACCGGGGAGCGCATCGGATGCGCATTTTTTATGATGAGCAAGATTATCTGCGCCTGCTGCGTTACGTAAAAAAATACGCATCGCGATACGAAATCGCCATCCTTGCCTACTCCTTGCTTCCCAACCATTACCACTTTCTCTTTCGCCAGGATGGGGTGACGCCCATTTCCAAATTCATGGGCGTCGTATTCAACGCTTACACGCAATACTTCAATGTCAGACATGATCACAGCGGCACCCTGTTCGAGGGGCGTTTCAAACACCGTCATGTCACCAACGAACCCTACCTCCTCAACCTCATCCGCTACATCCACGCCAACCCGGTGCTGCATGGGCTGGTGGATGATCCGGGCGTGTGGGCGTTCTCCAACTATCTGGAATGGGTGGGCGAACGCTCGGGCAAGCTGGTGGACCGGGACTTTATCGCCGCGTATTTCGACACGCCCGCGGCCTACCGGGCTTTCGTGCTCGACTATCTGCGCGAGCGGAAGCTACCCCAGCCTCTGGCCGAGTATTTGCAAATCCTGGGCGGGGAATAAGTCGAAGAACGGCGTCAGACCTCCGGGAGGCCGGCGAGCCGTTTGGGCCTGAGGCGGTTAGGGGGCGCCTCCCGATGTTCAAAAAGCATCCTACAACTTCGACAAAATCACCGGCCCTTTGGGCGTGATGGCGATGGTGTGTTCGAACTGGGCGGAGAGGGATCGGTCCTTGGTGATGACCGTCCAGCCATCCTGCAACAGCACCCACTCGGGGCGGCCCAGGTTGATCATGGGCTCGATGGTGAAGACCATGCCCGGACGGATTTTGGGCCCGCGCGTGGGCATGCGCACGTGGGAGACCGAAGGCGGTTCGTGCAGCTCCCGCCCGATGCCGTGACCGCCCCATTCCCGCACCACGCTCATCCCCTGCGCTTCCACGAAATCCTGAATGGCCGCGCCGATATCGTGCAGATACGCGCCCGGCTGCGCGGCTTTGATGCCGACAAAGAGGGCCTGTTCCGTCACTTGCAGCAGCCGCCGGGCCTCTTCCGAAATCTCGCCCACGGGATAGGTGACGCAGGCGTCGCCGCACCAGCCCCGCAGCCGCAGGCCGATATCCACGCCGATGATGTCCCCCTCCTCCAGAGTGCGGTCGTTGGGGATGCCATGGCAGATCTCCTCGTTGACCGAGGCGCAGATGGTGCCAGGGAAGGGAGGGGTGTTGCGGCTGCCGCCCGTATAGCCCTTGTAGAGCACCTTGGCCCCGTGTTTGACAATGAACTCCTCGGCGATGCGGTCGAGATCGCTGAGCTTCGCTCCCGGCTGCACATACTCGCGCAGCATCTCGAAGGTCTCCGCCACCAGGCGGTTGGCGTCCCGCAGGCGCTGGATATCTTTCTTGGATTTGATGGGGATGCGTTGGAACATGGGTTTTGGATGGGTTTGAATCGTGAGTGAGGAAGTGATTGGATGTCAATCTGGCGCGGAAAGCCGATTTCGTAAAACGTCAAACGTCATGCGTCATGTTTTGACGTTTTACGCTTGACGTTTGACTCCCGTTGCAGACTCGCCCAACATTGACTTCGAGGCGCCTTTGCAAACGGAATGAACACTATTTTCGAAACAGTCCGACGGCGGGCACGCCCGCGGCCGATACGAACGAAAATGGCGGGCGACGTAGCCCTGTAAACCGGTAAACCAGGAACCCAGGGAAACCGGGCCGATTCACACCGCCCGGTCTACTGGTCTACCGGTTTCCCGGTCTACCAACTCTATTTTCAAAGCAGTCCAATGGCGGGCAAGCCCGCGCCGATACCGACGAAAATGAGAACGCTGATAACGCGGATGCTTCGCAACGCAGATCTACGCAGATCATTTTTTGATTTTTATCTGCGTTCATCTGCTGCAATCTGCGTCATCTGCGTTCCCTAATCTTATTTTCAAAGCAACACCCGATAATCGCCCTGGCGGCGGGTGGTGCGCTCTCTGTCGAGATGCTCCAGGAAGGCGAGGATGTATTTGCGACTGGCTCCAAACAGATCGCGGCACTCGGCCACCGTGATCTGGCCGTGGGTTTGCAGGTAATCGAGGGTGCGGGCCAGCATGTCGTCGTAGGTCGCTTTCAGGAAGAGCACGTCCGGCCCGACGCGCACCAGGTCGCCCCGTTGTAGCAGCGCGGTCAGGGTTTCGTCATCCACCATCTCCAGGGCCTGTCGGTAGGAGGGCGGGGTGTAGGGCTGCGCATGGAATTGGGCCAGCAGCCGGTCTGCCGCGGCTTGCTGACGGGGCGTGAATCGGGGCTGGAAATCGGTCAGGGCCAGAAAGCCCCGGTCTTCCCGCAAAACGCCTTGGGCCAATGCCCGATCCACAACGGCATTGAATACGCGCACACTCCAGCCGCTTCGCGGCTCCAGGCGGCCCTTGAGCGCGTCGCGGGGCATGCCCAGCCAGGCGGGATGCTCCTCGTGGTAGGCAGTCAGAATGCGTTGCATCCGGGCAACGATCCGCTCCCACGCGGGATCGCTCATCAGCTCGGGCAGGTCGTCGGCCAGCCGCCACGCCCGCCCCGAATCCAGCAGGTTGGTCAGGGCCGCGTCCACCTGCTCGGGCGTGAGTTGCAGGGCCTCGGCAATGGCTTTGGGCGGCACAGGCCCCCGCCCGTCGATGGTCAGGGCCGCCAGTTCGATGGGATCGTTGCGAAGCAGGGCCTCGAAGCGACGGAAGAGGTCGGGACGGCGGCGCTTGTGGCGGCGGCGGGGCGCGGGATCGACGATGACGCCGCCGCCTAACGTGGCGCTGGGGGAGGGACGGCGGATGATGAAGCGATCGCCGCGGCTCACGGCCACGGGATCGCGCAGCTCGATCTGGGCCCAGGTCGCTTCTCCGGGCAACAGCTCATCCCCTTCCAGCAGCCGCAGCTTGCCGATGGTCTCGGCCGAACCGCTGTGGAAGGTGATCTCCATGTTGTGGCGGAGGATGGCGGGCGCGTCCTCCCAGGCCCGCAGACGCACATCCACCCGTTTGGAGCTCTTCACCCGGCCCGGAGCCGTGAGCACCTGGCCGCGATGCAGTTGGCTGGGATGGAGGCCCGTGAGGTTGACGGCCACGCGCGAGCCGGGCAAGGCGGTTTCGATGCGTTGTTTGTGGGATTGCAGGCCGCGGATGCGGGCCTGGAGGCCTCCCGGTTCGATGACGATCTCATCCCCCACCTGCAGCACGCCCTCCTTGAGCGTGCCCGTGACCACCGTGCCAAACCCGGCCATGCTGAAGGCCCGGTCGATGAACAGCCGCGGCGGGCCTTCGGCGGGGTGAGGTGGGGCTTGCGCCAGCGCATCCTGCAAGGCGAGCAGCAGATCGTCCAGGCCCTGGCCCGTGTAGGCCGACACGGGCACGATGGGCGCTTCCGCCAGCGTGGTTCCCTGCAATTCCTCCCGCAGTTCTTCCTCCACCAGCTCCAGCCAGCCCTCTTCCTCGACCAGATCGATCTTGGTCAGGGCCACCACCCCGCGCGGCACAGCCAGCAGGTCGAGCACCGCCAGATGCTCATGGGTTTGCGGCATGACGCCCTCGTCCGCGGCCACCACCAACAGGGCCGCGTCCACCGCGCCCACGCCCGCCACCATGTTCTTGATGAAGTCGATATGGCCGGGCACATCGACGATGCCCACGGGCTCGCCATCAGGCAGGGTGAGCCAGGCGAAGCCCAAATCGATGGTCATGCCCCGACGTTTTTCCTCGGCCAGCCGGTCGGGATCGATGCCGGTGAGAGCCTGGATGAGGGTGGATTTCCCGTGGTCGACATGGCCGGCCGTGGCGATGACTTTCATCTCGGATCAAGCGGGCTGTTCGGTTTCCTTGTATTTGCGGGCGATGGCCTCTCGGGCCTCGGCCGACTTTTGAATCTCCGCCAGCCATTGCTGGGCGGAGCGCAACCCCGCCCGACTCTGCTCGTCGAGGATCGCCCAGAACAGCTCCAGCAGTTCTTCCGCCTGGTCGAGTTGACGTTGGAGCGCGGGAAAACGGTCGTTGATGGCCGCGTTGAGCTGATCCTGGCGATCCCAGCGATATTGCCATTCCAGAAGTTGTTTCTTCCAGCGCTTCTCGTTGTCGGCCAGGAAAACCTCCATTTCCTTCTTCATCCGCTCCTCCGCCAGACGCTGCAATGCCGCCACCTGCTCTTGCTCCCGTTTCAGGGTCTCGCGGAATTTCTCCAGGTCGACCAGCATCCGCCGGATTTCATCCTTGAGCCCCAGCATTTCAGCAAATCGCTCGCGGGATTCCTCAATGAGCTTGAATTGCGTCTCCAGCGTCTCCTGCCACTCCGCCATCTGGCGCTGACGGTCGGCGTCGGCCAGCTTCAGGGATTCGATGAACTGGGCCTGGGTGCGTTTCAGGTCTTCGATGGCCTCGGGGATGGGGGCCATGCTCCCCTCCATCTTCTGCAACCGATACTCCAGCGTCTGCAATTTGTTGGCGGCGGCGTCCAGGCGTTTGAACAGCTCGATGTTTTCCTGCTGAAGCTGGGCGATGCGTCGGTTGTCGTGATTGCGCTGTTCGATGAGGTAAGGCAGCCCGCGCGTGCGTTCATCGATGTCCTTGTTGAGGTTGGTGAAGTCGTGGCGCAGGGCGATGGTGAGCTCGCTCAGACGCTGCACTTCGGCCTTGCGGATCTTCAGCTCCTCTTCGATAGGGCGAAGGCGGCCCAGTTCCTTGCGCAGTTCGGCGATGGAACGGGAGAGGGCCTGGCGGTCGGTCATCCGGGCCTGTTCCAGCTCCCGACGCGTCTTGGCAAGCTCTTCCGATTGGCTGGTGACCATGAGGGTGAGCTCGTTGCGCATGTTCTGCATCGATTCATCGATCTGATCGAAGCGCCCAAGCTGCATCCGGGCCGCGGAAAGCTGCGTCTCCAGGGTTTTGATGCGGCGGGCCTGTTCCTGGATGGTGTTCGTTTGGGCCTCGACGCGTTGCTGCAATTTCGTAAGCTCTTCCCGGTCCCGGCGGTGCTGCTCGTCGAGCCAGGTTACCATTTGGGCCAGTTGGGTGATATCCATAAGCGTTCGGGTTTATGGGCGGAGGGATGGAAAGAATCATCTCGCGGCGCTGAAGAGGCCGCGCGGCATGGCGTTCAGATTTCGCATTATAACATAATTCGGGACGAGAGGCGCGAAAAAGCAGGGCGCTTCGATTTCAGAACGCCCTGCTATGAAAATAGGATGATCATCGGTTGCGGAAGGATCGCCAGGCCGACGTCGAGCGAGTCTGCGACAGACGTGATGCGTGAAAATGTGAAACGTGAGAGCGTTACGCATCACGCATTACGCATTACGTGCCTGGCTTCCCGCGCCAACCTGGCCGGGGGGCGTTTTCATCGGTATCGGTGCGGGTTTGCCCGCCGTCGGACTGTTTTGAAAAGGATTTGGTAAACCGGTAGACCGGGCGGTGTGAATCGGCCTGGTTTCCCTGGTTTCCTGGTCTACAGGTTTACAGGGCTACGCAGCCCGCCACTTTCGTTCGTATCGGCGAGCGTCGCTCGCGGCGCCTATTTCCGCCAATCATAGAACCCCTGGCCCGATTTGCGACCCAGCAGGCCCGCGGCCACCATCTGCCGCAGCAGGGGCGGCGCTTTGAAGTTGGGATCGCCGTATTCCTCGTAGAGCACGTCCGCCACGAACAGGGTCGTGTCCAGGCCCACGAAATCGGCCAGGGTGAGCGGGCCCATGGGGTGGTTCAGGCCCAGCTTCACGCCCGTGTCGATATCCTCCTTGGTGGCCAGGCCCGATTCATACATGCGGATGGCGTCCAGCAGGAAGGGGATGAGCAGGCGGTTGACGATGAAGCCGGGGCTATCCTTGGCCACGACGGGCGTTTTGCCCATGCGCTCGCCAATGGCCCGGGCGGTGGCCAGGGTCTCGTCGCTGGTGAGAATGCCGCGCACCAGCTCCAGCAGGGCCATGACGGGCACGGGATTGAAGAAGTGCATGCCTACGACTTTGTCGGGCCGTTGGGTGGCCGCGGCCAGGGCCGCGATGCTGATGGAGGAGGTGTTGGAGGCCAGGATCACATCGGGGCGGGTGATTTCATCCAGGGTGCGGAAGATATCCCGCTTGAGGTCCATGTTCTCGGACACGGCCTCGATGACCAGATCGACGTCCTTGAACGCGTCCAGCCCCACGACGCCCGTGATGCGGGCCTTGATAGCGGCCGCGTCCTCCTCGCTCAATTTGCCCTTCTTCACCGCCCGCGCCAGGGATTTGTCGATGCGGGCGAGGCCGGCCTGCAGAAAATCGTCATTGGCCTCGGACACGATAACATCGAAGCCCGACCGGGCCGCGACTTCGACGATGCCGGAGCCCATCAGGCCGCAGCCGACGACGCCGATAGTTTGGATAGTCATGTTTTTTCTCCTTGAAAGATGCAGTAACTACTAAACTAAACGCATTTTGAAATCAGGTGTTTTCGGTCACGGCCACCCGGAGCTGAAGCCCGGGCTATGAAACGACGCCGGGTGAACCCGGCTTCCTGCGGCGAGAGACCTGCGCCGTAGCCCCATTCATGGGGCGTCGTTTTTAGCCCGCAGGTTCACCTGCGGGCGGCAGCGCGGCCAGAGAATCGCCTTTCATGGATGATCCAATGCAAACCAAAAGCCTTGGTTTCATTTTGCTTTCAGTTTAAGGTCGCGCCGCCGCTTTTTGCCACAAAGACACGAAGAAAAGCGAAGGTGCGACGTATTTTTCTTTATTTTTCCCTTCGTGTCTTCGAAAAACTTCGAGCCTTCGTGGCTTTTGGCGGCCTAAAGTCAAGTACGTTAGCAGTTACCAAGCCAAAAGTTGCTTGTTCGCCTCCCGGAGGCGCGAAGACAATGGGATGACAATGGAAGAGGAAAAACGACTGCGCGACCGAATGACTGCGCGACCGAACGACTACTCCTCCATCTCCCGGATCTGGTGGGCCAGGATGATGGCTTCGGCGACGACGCGCATGGGCTTGCGCGAGTCCATGGAGAGCTTCTGGATACGGCGGAACGCCTCCGCCTCGGTCATGCCCTCCTTGTCCATGAGCAAACCCTTGGCCCGGTCCACGGCTTTACGCGTCTCCAACGCCCGCTTCAGGTCCGCAGCTTCCTTCTTGATGGCCCGAAATTCATGAAAGCGCTCCAACGCCGTCTCGATGGCGGGGGCCAGGTCCGCTTCGGAGAAGGGCTTGACCAGATAGCCGACCACGCCCGCCTCCTTGGCCCGGTCCACCAGGTCCCGTTGGCTGTAAGCGCTGAGGAGCAGCACCGGCGCGATATCCTCCGCGGTCAGCACCCGGGCCGCATCGATGCCGTCGAAGTCATCCCCCTCGAAGCGAATGTCCATGATCACCAGGTCGGGCTTGAGCTTGCGGGCCATCTCCACCGCGGTGCGACCATCGCTGGCTTCGCCGACCACCAGATAGCCCTGTTCCTCCAGCATCTCCCGCAGATCCCGCCGGATCAGCGATTCATCATCAGCAATAATGATTCGTGTGCGTTGTGATTGCGTCATTGCAGTTGACCTCCAGGGGCTTCTTTGGGGAAGAGCAGCCTTGCTCTCACGCCCCCCTGTGGAAGGGTAGTAAATTCGATGGTTCCTTTTAGATCATCCTGCACCAAGGTGCGGATAATGTCAAGCCCGATGCTGGCGCTTTTCTCGGGTGAAAAGTCCTCGGGCAGGCCGCGACCGGTGTCTTCCATGATCAGCTCCACCTGATCGTCGCGGTCGTATAGTTGAATACGGATCTCGCCCGACGCATGTTCCCCAAACCCGTGCTTCACCGAGTTGAGCAGCAATTCGTTGAAGACCAGGGCACAGGCCGTGACCTTGTTCGTGGGCAGTTGGATGTCATCGACATGGGTGAAGCGGATGCGGATCTGGCGATGGGGCGCAGCGATGCTCATCTGGGTCTGGGCCGCGATCTGGGTGAGCACGTCGCTGAGGTTCAGCGTTTCGCTTTCGCCATGAGCGAGGGAATCATGGATGACGGCCATGCTTTTGAGGCGATTCATGGCCTCGCCCAGCAGCTCGCGGGCCTCCTCGGTTTGGGCCCGGCGGCGCTGCATGCGCATAATGGAGATCAGCAGTTGCAGATTGTTTTTCAGTCGATGATGCACCTCTTTGATCATCGCCGTCTTGATTTTGATCTCCGCCTCGGTCTCGCGCAATTCGGTGACGTCGTCCACCAGCAGCAGCGCACCATAGCGATCGCGCATCCGCCCGCGCCAGCGTCTGCGCTCCCACAGGGTGAGGTGATCGGGCTGGCCGAACAGGGGGATGACGCTGCGTTGCAGGATGCGCTTCCGCACCGTCGACTCTTCGGTCAGGCACCGGCGCGTCTCCCAGGCCCGATGCACCAGCTCCTGGTCGCCCGCGGCCACCTCATCCAGCGTCCTCATGCGCAAATCATCCAGATATCCCAGCCTGCGATAAATGTTGGCGGCGATGCCGCTGAGATAGCGGTAACGCCCCAGCCCATCGATGAAGAGGATGCCGCTGCGGTCGGTGAAGGGCGGCAGGCTCCCGCAGCCCGCGAGTTCGCCGCGGGCCAGTTCCTTGAAGAATTGGGTGAGCGCCAGTTGAAAGGATCGGGACCGTCGCTTGTGCCGCTCCAGTTCCACGGCATTGGTGTAAATCCCGATGGCGGCGATGACCTCGTCCGACTCCCCCATCACCGGCCACACCTGTTGCTGCACCTGACCCAGCGCGTCCGGGATATCCTTCAACATGCGGCGCATGTAGTCCCCGCGAGAGATCGCCTGCCAGATCCATGGCCGATCCTCCGCAGCCAGGCAGCGCCCGGCCTGCCGATTGGGGAAGAGGGTGGCCATGGCGTGAGAACGGGCATGGATCGCCACACAGAACTCATCCTCCCCGGGTTGAAAGAGGAAGAGGTCGGAGCGGGAGATATCCGCGGCAATAGGCAGCGCCTCCTTCACCTGTCCCAGCAAGGCCCGATCTCCCTCCGTCAATGGGGCGGTCAATTGGTCCCAAATTGCGTCATCGAAATCCAGATAAGAGATGTCCACGGGAATCATCAACGAGCGGGGGCGGCTGATTGCGCCTGGTTCAGGCATCATCATCGATGCTTGAATCGGAGAGACGCATGCGCCCTGACGAGGATCGCCGCACCCTGAAAAAGGCGAAGATAGAACAAGGGCCGATGGTTGCCCATCGGCCCAGTCTGGTCGGGGCGGGGCGATTCGAACGCCCGACCTCTTGAACCCCATTCAAGCGCGCTACCGAGCTGCGCTACGCCCCGACAGCAAAGGTAAGTATAGTCAAACGGGGCGCGAATGTCAAGTCCTCTGTGCTATAATCGGCCCATGGTCTCCCTCGCCATCGTTCACGACTGGTTGAATCAGGTGGGCGGCGCGGAGGATGTGCTGGCCGAAATGCACGCACTTTATCCCTCCGCTCCCATCTACACCTCCATCTACGCGCCCGAAAAAATGCCCGCGGCCATGCGCGGCTGGGATATCCGCACGACCTGGATGGATCGTTTGCCGGGCGTCTACGATCATCACCAGCCCTACCTGCCCTTTTACCCCCTGGCCTTTGGCCGACTCGACCTCACCGCCTACGATGTCGTGCTCAGCAACAAGTCGGGATTTTGTCATGGCGTGCGGGTGCGGGAGGACGCGTATCACATCGACTACTGTCTGACTCCCACCCGTTATGTGTGGATGCCCGACGCCTACATGGCGCGGGAGGGCTTCGGCAAGGCGGTGGAGTGGGGCGCAAAGCCGCTGCTGGCCTGGCTGAAGCGCTGGGATTACGAAGCCGCCCAGCGGGTGACCCACTTCGTGGCGATTTCGCACGAAGTGCAGGATCGCATCCGCCGCTACTATCAGCGGGAGAGCGTGATCATCTATCCGCCCGTGGACACAAGCCGCTTTCGTCCCAACGACCGTCCTCCCGAGCCCTTTTTCCTCGTCCTCAGCCGCCTCATCCCCTACAAGCGCATCGATCTGGCGGTGCGGGCGTGCAATCGGGTCGGATGTCGGCTGATTGTGGCGGGAGATGGCCGGGATCGGGCGGCGCTGGAAGCCATCGCCGGCCCCACCATCGAATTCCGCGGCCGGGTGTCCGACGCGGAGGCGGAAGACCTCATGGCCCGCTGTCAGGCTTTTCTCTTCCCGGGCCTGGAAGATTTCGGCATCACGCCCTTGCAAGCCCAGGCCGCGGGCCGTCCCGTCATCGCCTATGGCGCGGGCGGCGCGCTGGATACGGTCATCCCCGGCGTCACGGGCGAATTCTTCCACGAACCAACGCCCGAGGCCCTGGCCGAACTCCTGGCGGATTTCGATCGCGCTCGCTATGACCCGGCTGCATGCCGCGCCAACGCCGAACGTTTCAGCGTCGAGCGCTTTCGCCGCGAGTTGGGGGAGTATGTGGCGCGCGTGGCCTCGGGCCAGGAGCCGCCTTCGGCGTATCTGTTCCGAAAATAGCGTTGTGGTTGGTTGAGAAAGGATCGCCAAGCCAAGATTGGCCGAGGCGGCAACGGGCGTGATGCGTGAAAAGGTGAAACGTGAGATCGTTACGCATCACGCATCACGCATTACGTGCCTGGCTTCCCGCGCCAACCTGGCCGCGGGGCGTTTTCATCGGTATCGGCGCGGGCCTGCCCGCCATTGGGCTTCATCCCCCCGTTCACACACTTTCTCACGAATTCACTTATGCGATTCTTCTCCCTCATTCTCATCGGCTTGGGTTCTGTGCACCAGGCCTTCGCCCAACTGCTTCTGGACAAGCGTGATGTGCTGGCCCGACGCTACGATCTCGCCTTTCGCGTGGTCGGTGCGGCGGACAGCCGCGGCGCGGTCGTCCAGGATGACGGCCTGGATCTGGCCGCTCTGCTCGCGCACAAAGCCGCGGGCCAGAGCGTGACTACGTTCCCTGGCGGCAATCCTTTGCCCGACGCGCGCACCCTGGCCCAAACCGCGGCCTACGACCTGTTGCTGGAGGCTTCGCCCGTGAATCTGACCGACGGCGAGCCCGCGCTGAGCTGCGTGCGGGCCGCGTTGCGGCGGGGCAAAGCCGCCGTGCTGGCCAACAAAGCCCCTCTCGCGCTCGATTTCACCGGGCTGCACGCCCTGGCCGAGGCGCATGGGGCAGGACTGGCCTTCAGCGCCACCGTCTGCGGCGGGCTGCCTGTCATCAATGTGGGGCGGCGCGACCTGGTGGCCGCGGACATCCACCGCGTCGAAGGCATCTTCAATTCCACCAGCAACTACATCCTCACCCGCATGGCCGCGGGCGAAAGCTATGAGGAGGCGCTGGCCGAGGCCCAGCGTCGCGGTCTGGCCGAGACCGACCCCAGCCTGGATGTGGATGGCTGGGACACGGCCAACAAGCTGGTCATCATCGCCAATGCGATATTGGGCCTGTCCATCCGCCTGGAGAATGTGCGCGTGAGGGGCATCCGCGGGGTGACGAAAGCGCAGATCGACCGCGCCAGGACTGAGGGGCAGATGGTGAGGCTCATCGCCACCGCGGAGAAATCGGAATCTGGATGGCGTTTGGACGTGCGCCCGCAAAGCGTTCCCATGAACAGCTTTCTGGGCGGCGTCGACCTGTGGGAGATGGGCGTCGTGTTCCATACCGACATCTTCGAGGACATCTATTTGAAGATCGATGAGCGCGGGCCGATGGCGACGGCTGCCGCCATGCTGCGCGATGCGGTCCATCTTGGGTGCGTCCCAACTTTTTGGCAAGACCTCCGGGAGGTGGCGTCAAACGCTTCATTTTGACCCAAACCCTGTTGCCACCTCCCGGAGGTCGTCTACGGCGCCAATTTTCTGGGACGCACCCGTCCATCTTGTCTCGTTTGCATCGCGTCATGAGTGATGATAGGATTTCCTAAGCTCCCTCAACGCTCCATTCACCCTGTTCGTAAGGTCTGGATATGAAATCGACATCGCCCATCACGCCTCCAAACCGGCCCACGCCTGTGGATCGGATCGGATTTCGATTCCAGCGATTTACGCATATCGAGGGCGTCAGCGGCATCCTGTTGGTGGGGGCGACTCTGCTCGCGCTGGCCTGGGCCAATTCTCCCTGGGCAGACGCCTATTTCCATCTCCTCAATCTCCATTTCAATGTGGGCGTTCCCGGCGGCATAACCATCGATGAGCCGTTAGAATTATGGATCAATGACGCGCTGATGGCGATTTTCTTCTTTGTGGTGGGGTTAGAGCTGAAACGGGAGGTGGCCATAGGGGAGCTTTCTTCCTTTCGCAAAGCCATCCTCCCGGCGATGGCGGCCATCGGGGGCATGGTGATCCCCGTGCTCATCTTCTGGGGGCTCAATCGAGGGAATCCCGCAGCGTTGGAGGGGTGGGCGATCCCGATGGCGACGGATATCGCCTTCGCCATCGGCGTGCTGGCCCTGGCGGGGAAACGCGCGCCGTTGTCTCTGGCTGTCTTCCTGACGGCGCTGGCCATCGTCGATGACATCGGCGCCATCCTCATTATCGCCACGGTCTATACAGAAGCGATCGATTTTAGGATGTTGGCGGCGGCCCTGGGGATCGTCTTGTTTCTGTTGCTGTACGCCCGTATGGGGGGACGCAGCCTCATTATTTACTTCATTCTGGGCGGCGTCACCTGGTTCGCGGTCTTTCAGTCGGGCATTCACGCCACTATCGCTGGCGTGCTGGTGGCTCTGACGATTCCTGTGCGAACGAAGATCGACGCCAGGGACTTCAGCGATTGGATGCGGAAGCTGTTGGACTGGTTCGACAGTGAAAGCGAGGAGAACGGCAAATGCGTGCCTACGTCGGTGCAGCGCACCGCGCTCTTCGAGATGAATCGGGCCATCGAACATGCGGATTCGCCTCTCCATCGCCTGGAGCACGTTCTGCATCCGTGGGTGGCGTTTTTGATTATGCCTGTCTTTGCTTTGGCCAATGCCGGCATCACCATCAATACAAAGTTGCTGGGCGCGCTGATGACGCCGCTGGCGCTGGGCATCATCCTTGGGTTGGTGGTGGGCAAACCCCTTGGCATCTTTTTTGCCACCTGGCTGGGGGCCAAGCTCAAGCTCGGTTCGCTGCCCAAAGGGGTGACATGGCGGCATATCCTGGGCGCAGGCGTGCTGGCTGGCATGGGCTTCACCATGTCCATTTTCATCACGACGCTGGCGTTCGGCGCGGGCGGACATGCCGAGTTGTTCGGTTTTCGATTGGCCAGCCCGGCGATTCTGGCCACCGCCAGCGCCGAGGAGATCACCGATCTGGCCAAACTCGCCATTCTTGTCGCCTCGACGATGGCGGGGGTGGCGGGCTACCTCATTTTGCGCACGGCTCCTGAAAGTGCGGTGGAGACGCCCAAAGTGATTCTGCCAGCACATAAAGAATAGCTGGGGGCGGGGGGGCATCGGTTTCGCACTCGTTGCCCGTTCTGTTGGGACGGTGTACAATGGTAACTGCTAACGTAGCCCTGTTCACTCGACACGGATACGAGGAAACACGGATAAAATCTTTTTTGAATGACTTCGCGCCTTTGTTTCCTTCGTGTCTTCGTGGCAAAAGAGGGGCGATTGGGGCCAACCACCTTAGCAGTTACGTACAATGGCAGAAGACACTCATTCATTCGAGTTGTTGTTATGAAAAATCGTCCTCTGTTTTTCCTCTTCGTTGGGATGCTGTTGGGCTTGTGGATTATCCTCTGGCCGACCGATATCCAGGCCCAAACGCCCGCCACGGAAACCGAACTCGTCATCGATGAGGGTATGGCGAGCGAGGCGGGCCCGCCCTGCCAACAGCTCATTCAGAATCCCGATTTCGATCACGGGTACGACGGCTGGACACAGAATCTCTATCTTACCGCCCGCTACAAAGACGAAACGGGGCAGGAGCACGAAGGGGCCTGGTTTGGCGGCGCCGAATATGTGGACCAGTATCTCTATCAGGATGTCACCATCCCGGCGGGCAGCTCCTCGGCCCGGCTGAGCTTCCTGTGGGTCTTCGATCCGGGAGAGGGCATCGGGCCGGGCGAGGCGCTCACCATCACCCTACGCCGGACAGATGGCGCCGTTCTGGCGACATTGATCACCCTGGACCAGACCAGCACGCCCCGGCGCTGGCAATCTGCGAACTTCGATCTCAGCCCCTACATCGGCCAGACGGTTCGGTTTTACGCACGGGCGACGACCAACGCCTCCGTCACCTCCTGGTATCTCGATCAGATTCAAATCTTCAATTGCGGATTGGATTACCAGACCTACCTGCCCATGTTCCGAAAATAGGATGAGGGAACGCAGATGACGCAGATCGAGATTGAAACAGATGAACGCAGATAAAAAGAAACGCTCATATGGAGAAGCCGACACAGAAACGTCATTCCGAGGGAGCGTAGCGACCGAGGAATCTAGCGAAGCGCAAAAATCACGGCATGGCGCTCGCTTCGCTCCCCCCGGTCGCTCAGCATGACGTAATCAAAGTGTTGTGAATTCCAATATGAGCGAAAAGAAAAATCTGCGCTGATCTGTGTTGCGAAGCATCTGCGATCTCTGCGTTCTCAATTTCATCCGTAACGGCGCGGGCTTGCCCGCCGTCGGATCTTATTGTCGAGATATCGCCCGGCGGAAGGCGGCGATATTCTCCGCGATGCTGGCCTGGGCGTTGAAGATGGCCGAGCCAGCCACGATGATATTCGCTCCGGCCTCCACCACCTCCCGCACGTTATCCGGTTTGATCCCGCCATCCACCTCGATATCCACGTGGCGCAACCCGCGGGCGTTGAGCTGACGCCGCAGCCGGGCGATCTTCTCGGTGCTGGTGGGAATGTAGCTCTGCCCACCAAAGCCGGGATTCACTGACATGACCAGGATTTGATCCACGTAAGGCATGATTTCCTCCAGCGTGACCAGCGGGGTGGCGGGGTTCAGGGTCACGCCGGGCTTCGCACCCAGTTCGCGTATCTGCTGCACCGTGCGATGCAGGTGCGGGCAGGTCTCCACGTGCACGGTGAGGATGTCCGCGCCCGCCTGGGCGAACGCAGGGAGCAAGCGCTCCGGTTGTTCGATCATCAGGTGCACGTCCAACGTTAGATCGAGTTCGTCGGCGATGGGGCGCAGGGCCCGAACGACCACCGGGCCCATGGTCAGGTTGGGCACGAAATGGCCGTCCATGACATCGACATGGATGTAGGCCGCGCCCGCGGCCGCGGCCTCGCGCACCTGCTGGCCCAGGCGGGCGAAGTCGGCGGAGAGGATGGAGGGAGCCAGGGTGATAGGCATGGGGGTAGTATTCAGTAAGCAGTGTTCAGTGTTCAGTAAGTGGACGCCATGAGCGGCGGTGCGCCGAGAAGGATGAAAATGCGGACACGGATTCACACGGCCTTCGGTCACAGATTTATTGAATTATCCGTGTTTTTCTGTGTTCATCCGTGTGCTATTTTCAATAGCAGAGTCAGGGCGCGAGTGACGACGTTCTCCACAGTGAAGCCATACTTCGCCATGACCACTTTGCCCGGTGCGGAAGCGCCAAAGCGGTCGATGCCGATGACGTCGCCCTTCAGGCCCACATAGCGGGCCCAACCCAGGGTGGCCCCCGCTTCGATGGCCAGTTTGGGCTTGTCAGGAGGCAGCACCGACGCCCGATAAGCCTCATCCTGGGCGTCGAACAACTCCCAACTGGGCATGGAGACGACGCGGGCGCTGACGCCTTCGGCCAGGAGCGGGTCGATGGCCTCCAGGGCCAGGGCCACTTCGGATCCGGTGGCGATGAGGATGATGTCGGGGTCGCCGCTGAGAGGGTCGGCCAGAATGTAGGCGCCACGGGTAAGCGCGTTGTTCTTGGGCGTGATCTGGGGCAGGCCCTGGCGGGAGAGGATGAGCGCGGTCGGGCCTGTGCGCTCCAGGGCAACCTTCCACGCCTGTGCGGTCTCGTTGCCGTCGGCCGGGCGGATGACCGTCAGGTTGGGCATGGCTCGCAGGGCCATCAGGTGCTCGATGGGCTGATGGGTGGGGCCGTCCTCGCCCAGGCCAATGCTGTCGTGGGTGAAGACGAAGACGACGGGCAGATTCATGAGCGCAGTTACTCGCAGGGCGCCGCGCATGTAGTCGGAGAAAACCAGGAATGTGCCGCCATAGGGGCGCACATAGTGGGTGGCGAGCCCGTTCATGATGGCGGCCATGCCATGCTCGCGCACGCCATAATGCACGTAATTTCCGCTGAAGTCCCCGCGCTGGATGTCTTTCGCATCCTTGGGTTTCGTTTTGTTGCTGCCCGTCAAATCGGCGGAGCCGCCCAGCAGCATGGGGATGTGGGGTGCGATGGCGTCCAGCACTTTGCCCGACGCGGCGCGGGTGGCCAGGGGCTTCTCGCCGGTGAAGTCGGGGAGATGCTTTTTCCAACCGTCGGGCAGTTCCCCGCGCACAAACAAATCCCACTCGCGAGCCAGATCGGGATGGGCCTGGCGATAGGCGTCCATCATTGCCTGCCAGCGGGCGTGGGCCTCCACCCCCGCCGTTTTCATCTCCTCGACGCGCCGGCGGGCCTCGTCGGGGATGTAGAAGGTTTTATCCTCGGGGAAGCCGAAGAAGCGTTTGGTGGCCCGCACGCCTTCCTCACCCAGAGGCTCGCCATGGACCTTGGCCGTGTCCTGGCGGGGGCTGCCGTAGCCGATGTGGGTGCGGCAAGCGATGATGGAGGGGCGATCCGTCTCGGCCTGGGCCTGGCGGATGGCGGCGTCCACCGCGGCCATATCATGGCCGTCCACCCGCTGCACATGCCAGCCATAGGCTTCGAATCGTTGCAGCACGTCTTCGGTAAAAGCGATTTCGGTAGGGCCGTCGATGGAGATGTGATTGTCGTCGTAGAGGACGATGAGCTTGCCCAGGCCCCAGTGCCCGGCCAGGGATGCGGCCTCGTGAGAGACGCCCTCCATGAGGTCGCCGTCGCCTGCAAGCACGTAAGTGTAGTGGTCGACGACAGGGAAGTCGGGGCGGTTGAAGCGGGCGGCGAGCCAGCGCTCGGCCAGCGCCATGCCCACGGCGTTGCTGATGCCCTGGCCCAACGGGCCTGTGGTGACCTCGATGCCTCGTTCCGGGTCGTATTCGGGGTGCCCGGCCGTGACGTAGCCCCACTGCCGGAAGTGCTTGAGGTCATCCATGGAGATGGGGTAGCCGAACAGGTGGAGGAGGGCGTAGAGCAGGGCGGAGCCGTGCCCGGCGGAGAGGATGAAGCGATCCCGGTCGGGCCAGGTGGGATGGGCGGGATCGTGTTTGAGGAACCGGGTCCAGAGCACGGTGGCTATGTCGGCCGCGCCCAGAGGCAGGCCGGGATGGCCCGAATTCGCGGCCTGGATTTCGTCCACGGCCAGCAATCGCAGGGTGTTGGCGACGAGTTGATCGGTTTTATCGTAAGTCGATGATGACATGATGAGCTCCTGTTGATTTGAAAAAGCCACGAAGGGTGAAGGAATAAACTCAGGAAGCCTGTAAACCGGGAAACCGGTAGACCGGGTGGGTGACCGATGCGGCCCGGGTTCCCAGGTTTCCTCGTCTACCGGGTTGCCGGGCTACTGACCACGATTTTCATCCGTATCGATGCGGGCTTGCCTGTTCCGAAAATAGGATTAGGGAACGCAGATGACGCAGATCGAAACGGATGAGCGTAGATAAAAAGAAACAATCTGCGAAAATCAGCGTCGCATCCGCGTTATCAGCGTTCTCCTTTTCATCCGTATCGGCAAGCTATTGCTTGTGTCGCCTGCTATCGGATTATTCCGATATGGCGCTGGTGGCTATTTTACCTTATTTTGCAGGGATTCATGGCACGATGACGGTGGGCAGGAAGACGCGCTCATCGCCCGCGGCGACGAAGATGACCCGCGGCTCCGAGTAATAGCCCACCGCGCCATCCACATCCACGGCAGCCACCCGCCAGTAGTAGCGACCGGGCGGCAGGGGTGACGCGGGTTGATAGGTCACCTCAGGAATAGAAGGCGGCGCGGCCTGAGCTGCCGTTTCCCCGGCAGCCTGTGCGCCGCCTCCCACCATCTGCAAAGGCAGGAAGTGCACCAGGCCCGCGGGGACCCAGACGTCGAGTTCGGGCGATTGGAAGTAGGGCTTGCCGCGGAAAAGCGTGTCGTCCACCTGGAGTTTGTATCCCGCGATGGGACGCGGGCCCGGCTGGGGCCGTCGCCAGGCGAAGGTAGGGCGGGGTGGAACCAGTTCGTTCAGTTCGGGAACCGTCACCACGGGACGGCGAGGAGGCTGATTGGTCAGAGCCAGGCCCTGGTAGGTGGGATAGAAAGGGCTGGGATCGAAGGATTCCCGTTCCCAGAGACGGTCGCTTTCGGTGAAAATGCCCGGCCCCCATTTCGATGTCCATGATTTGAACCAGAATGTACGGGAAACGCCTTCTCGATAAACGATATCAAAAAAGCTCTTGACGTGATCGCGGGGGATGGTCTCCTCCCATTGTCGGACGTTGGCTTCGGTGATCCACATGACGAATTCATTATCTCCCAACGCCTTGTGGATGGCGGCCATCTTCCGCTCGGGCTCATCGAAGAGATGGAAGGTGAGCACGTCGATGATGTCTCGGATATCGTTCTCGCCTTCGAGTTCCATCATGCGCTTCAGAAACTTGGCGCCGTAGATATCGGAAAGGCTGCCCACGAGCACTTTGCCGCCGGGATCATAACGATGAATCTCGGCCGCGGCCAGGCGCACCAGTTTGGCGTACATGGGTGCATTGGCGTTCCAGGGGTCTTCGGGGATATACCAGAACTCGAAAAGATCGGGCTCGTTCCAGATTTCCCAGAGGTGCACCTGATTTTTGCCGAACGCGCCATAACGCTGCGTGATGGCGGCCATGAAGTCGGACCAGTCGTTCCAGTCCTGCGGGGGGAGGTTGCGGGGATAGTCCTGGTAGTCGAAGCAGCTTTCATCGATGTCATGCCCCACCGCGGCCCAATCGGGCGTGTAGAAGATTTGGGGCACGATATCCATGCCGTAGTTGCGGGCCAGTTGGAAGGCGATATCGGTTTCATCCCAGCGATAGGCGTCCCGTTCCGGCTCGGTCAGACACCAGAGCACGGCGATGCGGGCGCTGCGCACGCCCGCGGCCCAGCTTTTCTGAAACATCTCGTCCATGAGATCCACCCGAATCTCACCATCCAACCGGGGCCAGGCCTTCTCTCGGGGGAATGTCCATTGCCAGCCCGGCCCCATCAGGTCCATGCCATAGGGCGAAGAAGATGAAGGCTGGCGCAGGGGATCATAGGGAGGATCGCTATCGGCCTGAACGACGCCGGACGCGATGGTCACCGCCAGGATCAAAAGGGCCGCGGCCAGAAGCAAGCGTTGTTTCATGAGGTGTCACCATCCTGAAAAGATCATTGCAGAGCGCCGAAACGCATTGTCACCATCAGGGGAGAGGAAAGGGAATTCAGAAGGCGTTTCCCATTTTACCCTATCTCAAATGGATGCAGTAACCTGTGGGTGTCCCCCGGGTGCGTTTCAAAAATGGGGCGCACTAGCCGACTCAAGTCGGGCGCTTCAGGCCTGCGGCCAGTGGACGGCCTCCGCCGTCCATTTTCACCGTATGCAACAGGTCGACGAAGGTCGACCACTGGCGCGAAGCGCCCAAAAAGCCCGAGTTTACTCGGCCAGTGCTTGGCGACGAATCGACGATGATTTTTTGCCCCCAAATTGAAACGCACCCGTGTCCCCCTCTCAGCAAATCATACATCCGGGCCGCCGTCCGCGGTTGTTTCTTTTCTTCGGTTTCTCCTCGTCCTCTTCATCCATGCCCTTCAGTTGCGATATACGAGGAGCCCGGGTGATGGAGTACTTTTAGGGGATTCCCGAGCTGATGGACGCTCCTCGCGCCCACGCCTTATTCCCCACAACCACCCCCCGCTGTTTCAAGCATAGAAAAAGGCCTGTGTGAGTAAACAGGCCAGAAGCGCGTAAAGCAGCGGATTTGTAGATCAATATGGCGGATAAATCAAAACGGCGGAGATCGAATGGTGTAGGGCATTACAGAGGAAGCATGCATCTTCATAAACGCCTCCTGGGAACGCAAACGTGGAATCAGTTCAATTTGACCCGAGGAAAGGAAAGGGACAGGGAATTCGTAAGTTGAGAAAGGAGTTCTTTGACGCCATCATCCATGGAGAGGTGGGTGATTTGAATGTTGGCGTTGGCCAAAGCCTCGATTTTTTCCATGTCTTTGTAGATTGCCAACGCCTTTTCGTTGAGTCGTGTGTATTGCATCAACGTTTCGTAAGAAGCGGGAGGTTGGGCGACGGTGATCACCCGTTCGAATTGAATGCCCTCGAACAGAGCTTCTCGATGGGTTATGGAAACAATACGGCCGGAGTAGGCGGTATGATAAATTTCTCCCCCACATAGCGTTTCGGCATTGTATTCGCCCAATACGGAGCGCACCGCTCTTTCTGCGATAAATGCCACTCGTTCCTTGAGTGCGGCGGGGAAATAGCCGTACCGGTAGGCAAGAATCAACGATTGGTTTCTGGCGGCATTCCCAGGGTCGAATCGAAAATAACCGCTGACCCGCACCCGAAAGGGGATGCCATCCTTTGAACGGACATTTTCCAACGAAACGTTGAGGGGCCTGGGGCCTACATGGATGAGGGGGCCGAAGGATTCCCAAATCGAGTGTAACTGAGCCTGGCCGGGCCCAACCAATCGCTGGGGATTGCCGTTGTTCAGCACCAGCACGACGTGATCAGGAGGAACGGTCATTCCCCAAAAATGATGAGCTACCTGCTCGGTTATGGAGCGCTTCATCGGGGCCTCCAGGGATGGAGCGGAATCATGAAGGAATGATTTTGTTCGATTGTATTGTAGCGGAAAAACCCATCGCCTTGGTTCACGCCATACCAATTGATTGATTCAATTTTCCCCTACTCCTGCATAGACGAACGTTACACCAATCTCACATTTTCCTCACACTGCCTGGAAAGTCGCGACGCCGCTCCATTTCAACAGCCGCAACCCTTCCAGCCGCACGATTTCGGGCAGAATGGCCTGATATACCTGGCAGTAGGGCGATTTCGCGTCGGCCCGCCCGCGCGTGCGATAGGTCATCAACGTGCACCCGCCGCCGCACACGTATCGCCAGGGGCACGTCGCGCATGCCGTCTTCTCATCCACATCCAGAAAGATGGGCTGCCCCTCGCCCGGTTGGAACAGGCGGATCTCCGCCAGGGGATGGCGAGTGCGAACGTCGGTGACGGGATTGTCCATCTCCATCTGGCAGCGGGCAACTCGCCCTCGATGGTCGATGACGAGATAGCTGTCGCCCGCGCCGCAGGCCCGGGTGTGGGCCCCGGCCAGATTCGTGCGATCCAGCAGGGAGGTGAACACGTTGTAGGGGGGCAGATCCGCTTCGATGACGGCCAGAGCAGCCAGGATACCCTGGATAAGTTTGTCGTTCTCCGCTTGCAACGCCTCGTGAGTGCGCCCGGGCGCGTGTTCCTGATAGAAATTCAGGTTGAAGTAGAGCCCGCGCTCCAGGGCGAAAGCCACGGTCTCGGGCAGGGAGGCCACATTGTGCGCGGTGATGGTGATGGAAAGATGGGGGCGCACGCCGTGGGCAATGGCCCGATCAATGCCCCGGCGCACATGTCTGGCGCTGCCTGCGCCGTTGAGGAAGACGCGCTGGGAATTATGCCCTTCGCTCAAACCATCCAACGAGATGGAGAGGGTCATTTCGGCCTCGCGGATGAAGTCGAGCATGGCGGGGGTGAGGGCGACGCCGTTGCTGAGGAGGACTTCCTGGAGCCCGACGCCTGTCATCTCGCTCAGTTGCCGGGCGCGCTGATGCAGGGTGCGCACGAGGGGGAAGTTGAGGGTGGCTTCGCCCCCTGCATATTTGAGCTTGACCGCGCGGAAGCCATCGGCCCGGGCGGAGCGGAAAACCGCGTCCACGGCTTCCAGGCCGATTTCTTCACTCATGCGTTCCTGGTTTTTGCGCACGAAGCAGTAGGTGCAGGCCAGGTTACAGGCGTTGGTGATGTGCAGCCAGGCGGTGAGGATTTGGGGACGGCGGTGGGGGGCGGGTCGCGGCGATCCATGGTCCGCGGGCTGGAGGAGTTGGAGTCGGGCCAGTTGGCGGGCGTGTTCGGTGTGGAGCGGCTGGGGTTGGCGATAGGCCTGGAAGAGGTCGAGCGCGGGCCGGTTGAGGACGACGACGCCGGCATCCCCCTGGGGATCGAACAGGAGCGCATGGTCTTGGGGCAAGGAGGCGCGATGCAGCCCGGGCGTTTGTCGCCAGGGCGCGGTCGGCGGCGCGGCCAGCGCGGGTGCAAACGTGTGACCGTCCACCGCGCAGGCGCAGTGGGTGGCGGCCCAGTGCTCGGGCCGGACGTAGAGGATGCGGGGAATGTCATGGGGTGCGCCCATTGTTTGCCTCCTCACAATACCAGAGTGAACGATCTTCCAGGAGTTCGCGCATGGCGGATTTCTCGATTCCCATCCCTTCTTCGGCCTCCTGCACGCCCTGGCAGATCTCATGCAACTCGGTCGTGGTAAGTTTTTTCAACTGATCGAAGATGAACTGCTTCCCTACCAACAGCGCGCCATAATTCTCCCCGCGCACCTGGCTGTATGCCAGCGCCCGGGTGTAAAGCCGGCCGATTTCCCGTAATTTCTCCCTCACGTTCCTTTTCAGGGTTTTCTTATTCGGTTCTCGAATCTTCTCGAATTCGCGATACACCTGAGCTCCTTTCATGACGTAAAGTTTGCCCAATTGCTGCCAGATAAGTTTTTCCTGTGAAACGACCTGACGACCTTTTTTGGGCGGATCCGCAGCCGTTCCGTTCCGCCAGAAACCGGGAAATTCTGCTTTGAACAAGGCTTCCGCGCGCTTCATCAAGTCCTCATCCTCCGCATAGAATCCCAGCCAGGCCAGAGTGGCGATGGCGTCAGCAGCCAACGGGGGATAGCCATACTCCAGCGCTTCCCGTGCCGCTTCCATCAGGAAAGATTCACTTTCTCTGGCGTAGCGGGCGAGGCGGGAGGGAGCGCACTCGCGGGGAGGCTGGATGGGATGGCAGAGCTCCTCTTGGGTCATCTGCCTGCAGAGGCGGATCTTGTCACGAATGACGCAGCCCAGTTCGATCAGCGCTTTGATACGATACCAGCGGTCTTTGGATTCGGTCATCGCGTCTAAGGAGCGTTGGGCGAGCGTGTTCGCCCGTAACAGGGCATCGAATTTCTCTTCGTAGGAGGGCATGTAAGACGTGCCGGCAAGCAGACGGATGGCTTCGGAGAGGGCCAGGGCAGCCAATCCTTCGCCTCGAGTGAACCTGATGCATTGGGCAATATGCAGCGCCCGGCGGGCCAGATACATCGCATCCCGATAGTGGCGCTGTTCGATCTCGATCATAGCCAGCGCGCTGAGCGTCAGCCCCACCTGTCCGGGCGCGCCCAACTGCCGGAAGAGGTTGAGACTGTTGAGACCCAGGTCTTCTGCTTCCGGAAAGTACCCCACCCGCCCCAGGTTGTAAGCCAGATCGCGGGTGGTGGTGGCCACCTCGGCCAGAAGATTCACCTCCCGCCACAGTTTGACCGAGTCGCGATAATGTCTAATCGCTCTATCCACGTCACCCTGATTGTCCAGTAGATAAGCCTTCACCCGCAGGGCGAAAGCCTGGATGGCCTTACAACGCCAGCGCACAAGACCATCCCCGGCCAGGCGCTCCCTCGCGCATTGACTGGTCTCGCCAATGGCGTGGTCCAACAACGCATGCGCTTTTTTCAGATCGCGGCCAAGCATGATGAGGGCGTAGGCCTCCCACACATCGAGGATGGCACAATTATTGAGATCGGCCATAAGGTTCTTATCTTCTCGCAACTTCTCGGCCATCTCCGTCACCGCATCATAGCGTCCCTCCACCCAGGCCCGCACCACCGGGCGCATGGCCACGATGCCAGCCACCGTGCGTTTCAGATCATCGGTGATCGACGGAGCGCCTGGCTCGTCGAAGAAGTTCAGCATCTCCGCTTCCAGGGCCATATCCAGGGCCACATCCCCGGCCAGATCAGCGTGACGGGTGTATCGATATCGTTGGCGCAACCCTCGTTCCTTATCACGCTTGAGGTCGTAATAAATGCGTTCCGTCATCCAGGCGTGGCGGAGGAGGTAATACTCGCTCAAACGCTCCCTCGGTGGACACCGTTCCGTTCCCTCCTCCTCGGCCGGCAGGAATTCCTGAGACAATTCCTCCAACAAACAGCGGACATGCTGGCTGTAATAGGCGTCAACCGCGTCCATCTGTTCCTCGAAGGTGGGATCTTGATTGGACTCCAGGACCTCATTGAGTAGAAAGTAGAGCTCATCATGGAGGAAGTAACGCACCCCTCCGCTGACATGTTGGCGCTTCTTGGTGAAGGTATAGGGCTCGATGGCCAGCAGGCGCTGTTGCGCCTCTTCCTCGTTGCGGCCAATGACCCTGGCCAGCAGCGTCGAATCAGCGCCCTTGGGCAGCCACGCCAACGTCCTGATGGTGTCGAACTGCTCTCGAACGGCCTCGTCGGGATGGTTGGCCAAATGCTCGAAGAAAGTAACATGCCAGGCCTCGGAATGGCCGAAAGCAATTACTGCCTCCAGTTGCGCAATGGTTCCCTCCATAAGCAGGTAGTCGATGATGAGTGAGAGGCGGATGGGATTCCCCTCGGACCAATGCGCAATGCGCCTCACAAGTTGGGGTGAAAAAGTGGAGAGCCGCCCGACAATGCGCCGCGCGTCGGTGCGTCGTTTTGGGTCGGGATCCTCCAGATGCTCTTCCGCGATCTGAAGGATGGCCTCGAAATAAGCCTGCACCCCCGCCTCATTCAGAGGCTTTAGTTCCATCTTGTAGCTTAGCGGCTCAGGAAAAGCCTTTCGCAGATCCTCCCAGAGCGCGCGCGACGCGTCCCGGCCAGAAGGGGACTCAGGCCGGCCGGCGATGATGAAATACAGATTTTCCTGGTTCTTCAACAGTTGTTTCAACCATTCCCATGCATCCGCGAAATGCCGCTGTTCAGTTTCCCCCATCCAGGTGTACACCCACCGCTCCGCCGTGTCCAGGGCAAAGATCACGGGCTTCTCCTGGCATGCTTCCTCCAAAACTCTCTCGAAAAGCTCCAAATGTTCCTTGCGCCGTTCTGCGCTTTGCCCTGCCACCCCTGCCGCCCACAGGCCCCACATCTCTTCCATGAGCTCTTCCACCCGTTTTTCCTGCAAAAACGGCGCCGCCCGATGGAGGGCGTCGGCCAGGCCATTGGAGGTGTGGGCCGTGGTCAGGTAAAGGTCCACCTCCCGTTCGGCCACATACGCCATCCCCTTTGCCCCCAAGGTCTCTCGCAGACGTTTCAAAGCCTCCCGCACCAGCCGGGTCTTGCCAATGCCCCCTTCGCCGGAAATAAAAAACACCCGCGGAGGATCCCCATTTTGGAACATCTGGAGAATCTGGTTCAGCTCTTTCTCTCGCCCCACCACGCGGGGCAAGGCATAGAGGCTGGTAAAACCGCCCTCGTTTTCTCTTTGAATGGCATCACCATACATGAGCGCCCTCCTCCGGTCAGCTCAGATGTCAGAACAACAAGTTCCTTATGAAACTGGACATAGATGACTTCATCATACAAAACCAGGTGTTGTCTGTCAACTAACAATAATGTTGGGGGACGAAGACCAATTTTTACTTTGCCCCAGCTCCACTTCCCAGATGGCCACATAATGCATCAATGCCAGAGGGCCGTATTTCTCTCGGTCGTATTTCTCAGACCATGTATCGAAAAGCCGGTATGCCACATAATGGAGCCATTGCCAGAGCCTCGGACTGTTGACTCGCAAGTCGTACGTCAGGGGAAATCGAACGGCTTCTTCGACGAAGTAGCCTTTATATTCTCTTGTTTCTTTTCGTTTTATGTCCCAACGCAGAAGTTGATATTTCTGTAACTCATTTCGCACCCGCCAGAATGCTACCCTATCGTAATAACGTAAACCCTTTACGATAAATTCCTCATACAATGTTTCCAATGATTGCGATTGCATTTCTCTTTGATATTGTTTGAAGAATGTGTAAGCGTTGAGCATCCTGACGCCGTCGGGATCACGCACCCCCCATTCGATGTAAGGCAAGGGAGCTTCTCCGAGATATCTTACTTTCACGGCCTTCAGATCGCTCTCTTTTCGCCTCGATGTCTCTTCCAAATGGCTCTCCAGATCGGGACGCCACCGGTTGAGGATGGAAAGGGCTTCCAGATGTTGGCGAATCTTGCTTCTTTCCGTTTCCTCTGTGATGAAAGAGAGTAACTCATCCAGAGCTTGCTTCACGCCGTCTCCCAGATCCTCTGTGCGCGCCAGCAGCAAGGCGGTGCGGGGATAGCCGCCGCTGATGCGATAGATGGTGTCGATTTGATTTTTGCCCTGCTCCCCCAATTGGTGATATGCAGGCGACTGGGCTAATTTCTCGAAGAGATCGTACAGCCCTTCCTCCCTATCTTTTTTCCCCACGGTCCTTTTACTCAAAGGCCCCAAAGAGATGTCTTTGCTTTGAATATTAAGATCGTGATGGGTGAAAAGAGGCGCCCGCCCCCGTCCGCTCATGACAATGACCCAACGCTTCTCTTCGACAATATGATTCAAAAGATAGGTTTCCAGGCCTTCGAGAAATGCCTGGGGAACATCGAAGAGCCCGTCCAATAGCCAGACGATGGTTTTGTCCGCCATTGCTCGTAGTTGGTTCATCAGCCATTGTGATTGTTCTGACAACTTGGCGTCTTCCGCGGTCAGCCCCTCAAACTCGCGGGTGATATCGCGCAACAGATCCCGTAGTCCCCGCTCGTCATATTTTCGCGTTGTGTAAATCCGATTCCGCTCACTCCGATCATTTTTTCTCCGACTCGCCATGGATGTTGGCTGATCGAAGTTAATATAAATCGAGATAATATCAGCCATATTGCTGTGGAGGACGGTGTGATGGATATGGCGCAAGAGCCAACTCTTGCCCACGCCCCGCTCTCCAGAAATGCGAATGGTGTGCTCGTCGACATTCTGGCGCTGTGAAACGGATTCGATGATTCCTTTGATCTCTTTAATTTCGTTTTTGCGATCGACAAAAAGATCTGGATCATACTGGGTAGGAATTTCAGTAGACGTGTTTCGATCTGGCATGATCTCCTCCTGGTTTCTATGAACCCCAATGAAACGCTGCGCGATCTGGAAAAGCGGCCGTACTGGGAGAATCATTCCCGGATTTTTTGTGTCGATAGCGCTCCTCCAGACGTCGGACATCCTTTTCCCCAAAAAGATCCAGGGGGTTATGAGAGCGACTATGTTCGATGAAAAGACGATGAACCAGCCACAACACCTCCCGGGGCGTGGAGGGCGAGGCCATGTGCGCCAACCGTCGGTCCAGGTCTTCCAATTCGATCTCTGCCAGCGCGTCCAGGGAATCAAAGCGTCCCTGACTGGCGACATAAAGCCTACGGCGCAGCATCTCCACCAACATCCCGGACGTCCATTGCAAATGGGCCTCGGGCCATGGCATTTCCAGCATTCGAAAATCGGGCCGGATCATCTCGGGAGCAAAGACCTTGACGTAGATGGGCGCGCGGAAGAACTCCCGGAAACCAGTCAACCAGCGTGCCAACCAGCGCGCGCCCTCCCGTTCCCCTTCCCTCCGGTTGGTCTCGGAATAGGCGTCCACGCCGTCCACCAGGATATGGATGGCCCGATAACCGAAATGGTCATGAAGGATTTCGAAGAGAGCATGCAATGACCGCCACGCGATAGACGCGTCCGGAGAGACTCGATGGGCTTCGATGCGAGCAATGACATGATGCAGCCGCTTCTGGGAGGGGGGGAGAAAGCCTCTCCTCAAGGCAGGAGGCAGCAAACTGGCCAATGTCGCTTCCCAGGGACCTTCTTTCCATTGCGTCAAAATCCAGCCCAGTTCAGGTTGCGTGCGCCAGAGGAGGAGACTTAGCGTCTTTTGCATTGTATCAGGAAGCGTTAGGAAGCGTTGAGGAAATGTCAGGAGGATGGTCAAGATGGCGTTCGTTGTGGCATACGTCAACGCCCGGCCATGCGCTTCGAAATCGGATGGGGGAAACGCGTCCCAATGTTTGGGCAGCACATAAGGAATGGCGAAGAACGCGTAAAGGCTGCGGAGACTGTGCCATGTGGCGTAGAGACGTAAAGCTGTTTTCCCGCCGCCCACAGGAGCGAAGATCAAAGCGTCCCCAGGCTCCCATATGCGCGCCAATCCTTCGTGGACCACCGTATATTGCAACAAGTGGGGATCCGACGCGGACTCGAGATGGACAAAGGGATCGAACTGAAGCCCAACGTCCTGCAACCATGCCTGTAGCTTCCAGGCGTGATCAACAACGGGCGCCTCGATTGTCATAGAAACCTCAAGGACGTCATTCGAAATAAGGCCCAAAGGAAAGAAAAAAGTCTCAAGCGGGAGCCGCCAGCCCTTAAAGCCGGCCCTTTGGCGTTGCGCCTCCTGCTCCATTGCATGAGACTTATCCTGAAATTGGGGAGAAAAGTGTATTTTTAATTTACCAAATTGATTCGTAGAAAAGTTATACAAAATCTCTGCTAGAACCTCACAACTTCCTCACAGAACGACTATCGAGTACGGGCGAGACGCACACCGCGGCCGCGTTCGGTGATGAGGAAAATGGGATGGTGGGGATCGGGTTCGATGGCCTGTCGCAGCCGCCAGATCACCGTCTCCATCGTCCCTTCCCATCCATACGTCGCTTCGCCCGGCCGATAAGCCTGTGTGAACAACTCCTTTCGGCTGCATATCTCGCCATCTCGAACATAGAGATATTCCAACACTCGATAAAGACTCTCGGAAAGGCCTTTGATCTCCAACGAGCCAACCCAGACCCGCTTATCCGGGGTAATGCGCAGGCGAGGAGCAAGTTGGCGGCGGATCCGCCGCCAACTTGCGATGGACAGGGGACGCTCCCCTCCTTCCTCCAGATAGATGCGATAGAGATCCCCTGTCCATCGCAGCCAGCGGCGGGGATTGCCGCCGCCATAACGCTGCAACCATGTCACCACATCAGGCGCATCGCAAAGGTCTATCAGTTTGGTGACGCGGCCTTCGCTGGCCAAAGCCAGACGCAATGCCACTATGTCCGTCAGATCATCCATATCCCATTGCAGCTCGAATTCCACCACCCGCCGCGTATTGACGGCATGGGTGCGGGTGAGAAACCGTCGCCAGCGTAAGGGAGCGGCCATTTTGAAAGCAAATCCCGGTTGATCGAAGTAGGCCAGGGTGGAAAAGAATCGTTGCAGCGCTCCCTGGATTACAGCATCATCCAGATCAAGATCCGCCTCCCATCGCTCGAAGCCATCCACGAACACCCAGACGCCCTGAACGCCCGCCCGTTTCACCACCTCCACCAACCGTCGGATGGCTTGCGTCAGGGGGAATAGCCGTACGGTCTCAGGCGGCAAAAGCAAATCTCCTTCCGGCCTATTCAGGGTCCGCAGCCAGGCCCGGGAGGCCTCAGGGGCCTCTTCGTGCAATTGCATCAGTTCGACATCCAACAAAGGGGAGGCAAAGGCGAGGATGAAAGCCGAAAGGTAAGCCTGGCCCCACGCTGGTAGGGCCTCACGCCGCCGGGGCTCCCACGCAAAATACTGCAGCGCGCCCAGGGCCACGCTCTCCAACAATGTCCGTCGCCATGTCATCTGCGTCCGTCTTTCATCCCCCTCCGGCGGATTGGGCCGCCAATCGACGGGGAGCCATAATGCGGCCTTTTTATGGTGCGACAGGCTCCGGCGTTTCAACATCCTCAGCATGGCGCTACGCCCGCCACCAGCCTCACTGTAAATCACCACAGAGCCTGGCCCGGCCATCAAAGCTTCATCTTGTGGAGAATGAAACGCGCGCGGCAACCAGGGCTCATCTTCGGCCCGTAGCGCGGCAAAAGCCTGCAAGCCAGGAGGGAGGATATCAACACCAATCATACGTGGATTCCATCTTGCGAATGGCTGCGCAAATATCCGCTTTCGTCAATTGCTTCTCAACGATATCTGGGGGCATGGCGTCTTGGGGGCTGAGGGCGACATGATGTTGCAACGCCAGACGCACGGCCTGGATAAGCGCGCGGGGCGGCGCGTCCTGCACCAACGCGAAGTCAAGAAGCAGCGTGCGGGCCTCCTCGGTCAAGGTGAGCTCATTACGTAGGTAATCAAGACGATTGTCAAGCAATCCATTCAAATCTTCGCGATTCCAGACCAGTTCACCTTGAGGGCAGCAGAAGGACGGCGGCTGGGGAGCGATGAATTTGAGATACACGCTCTCTTTCTGTAACGCTTTGGCCAAAGGTAACATCTCCTGGAGAACGAGCGATGGCATAGGCTCATCCCATTCTATCATCACATGGGTTGCGTTTAGACCGACGGGGCGAGCAGATGCCAGACGCAACATCCAGGAAAAAGGCGGCTGGTTCCCGGACAACGCCAGGGGAAACGCTTCCAGACGGGCCCTCAGGCTCCTGCCCGTCTTGGTGCGTTCCAGATCGATGCCCAAACTGGCAAGCCAGGCGTAAATTGCTGCGAGATCGCCGAATCGCCAGAACAACAACTGCGCGACCACATGCTGCGCCTCATAGGGAAGATCGAGGAAAGCTGTGGGGCCATTGAAATACTTCGGTGATTCCCGTTCTGGATCCAGGATCGCTCCCCATGTATCTACAAGCACATACAGTAACTGCTCCAGAATGGAAAATCGCGTCAGTTGTGACGGCGCAGCTTCTAAAGCGAGATAGAGAGGCAACGCCTTTTTCTCAAGCTGATTTTCCTTAAGCAGATGAAAAGTATAGTATGCCAGAGAGGTGCGTCCGCTTCCCGGTCCGCCTTGAATCCAACCCATGCGCTTTCCTTCCATGAGTTGCATGATACGTGGCCTCTTATAATAAACCTTCGGCAGATAAGGCTCCCATTCTGCACAGGCCACGGCGAAAGGGTTGGATGGACTCCCCAACCATGCAAGAACCTGGTCATCATCGACAGGCTCGACCCTCGAGGCCCCAGGAAGAGAAAAATCATACAACGGCTCCTTCACAACGTCGGAGAACTCGTCTCGTTCCCGCAGCCTCGGGTGTCGAAGCAGGCGACGATAAGTAGCCACCTTCAATATTTGTTCCTTCCATTCTTGTTTCTTTTCTTCGACTTGCTGGTCCAACCCTAGTTCGATCAGCGCCACCGCCCATTCTCGCACCAAAACGTCATATTCCTGCCAAAGCCACAAGATGGCGTTCAGACGCTCATCCGTCCCCAGCGAATCCGCTCGTCCGTCCCTGGTTTCCCATAATGCTTTGATCGTCTTCCATTTACAGCATACCTCCTGATCATCACGATCTTTATCTCTTGACGCCTTCTCCAGCTCCAGCAATATATCGATCCTTTCCATAATCTGCACACGATATTTCTCTAGCCCTTCCGCCCATAAGAATTCACGCGCCAGTATATCAATTTGAGTTAGCACGACAAGTATCCACTGGTCTTTGTGTTGCTTAAGTAGTTGGTTGTGCAAAAATTTTGTTTTTTTATCCACGATATGATCTTGGCTTTCAATTTCCTTTTTTAAGTCCAGCCAATGATCAATAATCTGAATAGGCTGAGATACGCCACGATCTTCGATTTTCCTCAAACGTTCTTGCCAGATAAGATTTTGTTCCCGTCGTTTATATTCAATATACCATTGAGCTAAACCCACAAGAAAGGCAAATGCACTCCACACCAGCCCCAAATCCCCAAACCATGTCTGCGTCATCTGCACCCGACACGCCCGCACCTCTTCGGAAGCGTTCCCTATGTCAACGAACAGTGGAGGCCCGCCGAAGCCGCGAACCAACATCGATGTCACGGCCAATGCGCTCCCCAGAACGATGAAATCGTAAGGCAACAGCTCGTCACCGCCAAACCGCACCAGCAAGGCAAAATAGCCCAGGAGCAGCGTCACAGACAGGATTCCAATCGCCAATTGAATGAAATCGCTCTGTGGCCTAACCGCACACACCCCATACCCAAACACGCCTACGCCCAAAAATACCGCGCCTACCCAAATGAATACTTTTATCCCATTCACCAGGCCCGGCGGATAACACTGCTCGATTCGTCGTCGCCAATTTGGCTCATCAGGATTGAAATCTGAATGATTTTCTGGCGCCATAAGTTATGCCCAAAGATAACAAGAGTCAGGTGAGTAACAAGACAAGTGCTCATGTGTGCTTTGCAAGTTTATTGTACACACTTCCAGACATAACGGCAAACTCCCGACGTTTACCTTTTTCCCTCAATTTCTTCCCATGCGGCAATTTCAATATGAATGACGCATCAAGTGCGGTGGCGGCCTCGCTGGCGCCCAGCATGAGCCCTGGAAGGTCTGCGCAGACCTCCCAGGGCTGAGTGAAGCGCGCCAAAGCCGCCTACCCCTCCCCCTTGACCATTCCCGCCCGAACCGGTATGATACCCCCATGCCTCGCATCCTCATCATCGGCGGCGGCATCATCGGCGTCGCCTCCGCCTACTTTCTGGGCAAAGCCGGTTTCGAAGTCCACCTGCTGGAGCGGGAAATCACCCTCGGCGCGCTGACCACCGCGGCCTCGCTGCAGGCTGTACGCGCTCAGTTCGCCGACCCCGTGAACATCGCGTTCATGAAGGAAAGCCTGGGCTTCTATGAGACCTTCGCCCAGCAGCTCGACCTGCCCGGCTACGACATCGGCTTCCACCAGCAAGGCTATCTTTTCGTCACCAGCGATGAGACTACCGCGGCCCGCCAGCGTCAGCGCGTCGCCTTCCAGTGCGCTCACGGCCTGGCGGACGTCGAATACCTGGAAGGCGAGGACCTGCACCGCCGCTTCCCCTATCTGGCCGAGGAGGCCCTCGCCGCCACCTTCCGTCAGCGGGATGGCTGGATCTCGGCCCACGAGGCCCTGCTGGGCTTTCGTCAGGCCGCCCGCCGCTACGACGTGCGCATCCATCTCAAAACCGAGGTTCTGAGCCTGATCGTCCGGGGCGGGCAGGTGGTCGGGGTCCGCACCCCGGCCGGGGATTGGGAGGCGGACGCGGTGGTCCTGGCCGCGGGCCCCTTCACCGCCCAACTCGCCCGCACTGCGGGGGTCGATTTGCCTCTGCAGCCCGTCCGCCGCCACCGCGTCGTCATCGGCGAGCACGACGCCATCCCCTACTGGGCGCCCATGACCATCGATGAGGACACGGGCGCGCACTGGCGGCCTGAAGGGCCGGGCGCAGCTCTGGCCTGGGCCGAACCCGAACCCCCTTCGCCGCCCCAACGCCACGTCAGCCCCGACCCCAACTTCACCTTCCGGGTCATGGAAGGCGTCTATCGCCTCAATCCCTTCTGGCTGGACGTGGCCGAGACCCTGACCCGAGACAATATCTTCCTCCACGCCGGCCAATACACTGTCTCGCCCGACCACAACCCCCTCATCGGCCCCGTGCCCGACCGTCCGGGGTTGTGGGTCATCAGCGGCTTCAGTGGGCATGGCGTCATGGCCGCGCCCGCCAGCGCCCGTCTCCTGGCCGACCTGCTCTCCGGCCACATTCCTCTGGCCGAAAACCCTTACGCCGTGGATCGTCCGGGCCTGGAAGCTGCCGAGGGAGAGAAGATGGTGTTGTAAGCTGCGATGACCCTGATTGCAAAAATCTCCTGTCCGCCTCATTGGCGCGGTTATTCAAGCCCGTGAAACGTGATGCGTAATGCGTAAGGTTTTCACGTTTCACGTTTTCACGCATCACTTGCTTTGCTGCCCCGGCCGACGTTGGTTCGGCCGACTTTTGTAAGCAACTCCGACTCTGCAACCGTCCATGCACCGCTTTGCCAACAACCATCCCAACATCACCGGCGTCATCCTGGCCCTGATCCTGTTTGGGGCCATTCTGCTGACCGGGTTCACCCTCTTCCTGCCCGAGATCGCGGGGGCGTTGAACGTGGGCGCCGCGCCCGATCGTTCCTGGACGCCGCCCGTCACCGCCACGCCCACGCCAACGCTTACCCCGACCCCCACGCCCGAACTTCCAGCCACGCCCACGCTGGCGGTCACGCTTCCGCCCGATCTGCCGACGCCTGTGCCCGGTCAGTGGACCTTCCAGCCGGGGGATGTGGCCGTGAACGTGAACAACGGCCCCGTCAACCTGCGCAAAACCCCGGGCTACAAGAACAAGCCCACCAGCGACCGCATCGCCCTGGTGCCTGCGGGCGCGAAAGTCCGCATCCTCCACGGCCCCGCCCTGGCCGACGACCTGGTGTGGTGGTATGTGGATTGGAACGGGCGTCAGGGCTGGATGGCCGAGCGCCGGGCCAGCGGCGCGCCCATGCTGAAGAAACAGGATCAGGATTAGGATCAGGAATGTCTCATCCTCCCCCCCAATCCAAATCCTGATCCTGATCCTGATCCTCATCCTGACTTTCTCCCATCCTCCTCTTTTCTCGGAGTAGATCCCATCATGCCAACACAAAGCCCTCCGCGCGCATCCTCCCTCACCCTCACCGAATCGGGCCTGTTGCTTCTGCCGGGCGACGCGCCTTTGCAGACCATCGTCGATGCGGACAATGCGCCCGCCTTGCTGCAGCAGGTTCTGCGGCGCAGCTATTCCTGGCAGGAGCGCAACGACGTCAGCATCCGCCGGGCCGCACTCTCGCCCGACCGCGGGCCGTTGTGGGCCGCCGCGCTCATGGCCTGGAACGCGTCCATCCTCTTCGACAGCGGTGAGACCGCCTCTTATGCCCGCTACATGCATCGCGATGTCCGCCCCCAAGGTCGCTCCACCGACATCTTGATCCCGCCCGAGGCGGACGCTCTCCGCTGGGGCGTGGCCGACGTCGCCCGCACGAAGCTCGACGCCCCCATCGTGAGCGCCGTGGCCGTGGTCGAATTCGATGGCGACAGGGTCAAGGCGGCCCGGGTTGCGCTGACGGGCGTCTGGAAACACACAGCGGATCTGGCTCAGGCTCCGACGCAACTCGCGGGCCAACCCCTCACGCCCGAGGCCATCGATGCTGTGGCCCGAGCCATCGCCCAGGAAGCCGATCCCCGCCCCAACTTCCTCGGTTCCATCGAATATCGTCGGGCCATGGCCGAGGTGTTGAGTCGGGATGCATTGATGCAGTGTTTGGCATAGCAACCAAGCCTGAAATTGAAGCGAAGCGCGGAAAGCCAAATCCGTAATGCGTAATGCGTGATGCGTAACGCTCTCACGTTTCACGTTTTCACGCATCACACCCGTTGCTGCCTCGCCCAACGTCGGCCTGGCGATCTTAATCCTGATCCGAATCCTATTTTCATAGCAGCAGGAGATCATACATGCGCGGCACACCCACCCAAATCACTTTGACCGTCAACGGGCAACCCCAAACCTGGACTGTCGGCAGCCGGGATATGCTGCTGCACGTCCTGCGAGAGCATAAATACTTCAGCGTCAAACAGGGCTGCGACACCGGCGACTGCGGCATCTGCACCGTGTTGGTGGATGGCGAGCCCGTGCGCAGTTGCATGACTCGGATTGTAGATGTGGCCGGGAAGAGCATCCTCACCACCGAGGGCCTCTCGGCCCATGGCGAAATCCATCCCATCCAGGAAGCCTTCATCGAGACGGGCGGCGCTCAGTGCGGATTCTGCACCCCTGGCAAGATCATGACCGCCAAAGCGCTTCTGGATAAAAACCCCAACCCGACCGTGGAGGAAGTACGGGAGGCCATGAGCGGCGTGCTCTGTCGCTGCACCGGCTATGTGCGCACCAACGACGCGGTGTTGCGGGCCGCGCGCAAGCTGCAAGGCGAGGAGACCGGGCCATTACAGCCATTGCGCTTTCATCTGCATGAAGGGGAAACCGTGGAGGATGTCGAATTGCCCGAGGCCTATTATCGCCGCAACGGTGATCTCGATCCCTTGCCGCCCGTAGTCATCACCCCGCCCGACATGCCCGAAACCACAGTCGTGGGCGCAGCCGAAACCAAGGTGGATGCTCGCAAGCTGGTGCTGGGCCGTCCCGTGTACGCCTTCGACAAATATATCGACGGGATGCTCTACGGCGCGCTGCTCACCAGCCCCCACGCCCACGCCCGCATCATCGATATCGATACAAGCGCGGCCGAAGCCCTGCCCGGCGTCCACGCCGTCCTCACCTACAAGAACGTCCCTCGCGTCAAACACGCGACCGGCGGCCAGAGCCCGCCCCAGCCCCCGCCCTACGATCAGGTCATGTTCGACAACAAAGTGCGGCATGTGGGCGATCGGGTGGCGGCCGTGGCCGCAGAAACCCCCGAACTGGCCAAAAAAGCCTTACGCCTGATCAAAGTCGAGTACGAAGTCCTGCCCCATGTCATCGATCCCATGGAGGCCATGCAGCCGGGCGCGCCCGTCATCCATGATGAGGATGACACCGTGGGCATCTACGATCCCGAGCGCAACATCGTTCATCACATCGAGGCCGAAGTGGGCGATGTGGACAAAGCCTTTGCCGAGGCCGATTTCATCTACGAGGGCGAATACTACACGCCCAAACAGCAACACGTCCATCTCGAACCCCACGTCACCCTCACCTGGTGGGACGAGAACGACCGCCTGGTCATCTACACCTCCACCCAGGTACCCTTCCACCTGCGCCGCATGGTCGCCCCCCTCATTGGCGTGGAGCCCAAACATATCCGCGTGGTCAAGCCCCGCATCGGCGGCGGCTTCGGCAACAAACAGGAGATGATCCTGGAGGATGTGTGCGCCATGCTCACCGTGCGCACGGGCAAACCGGTGCGGATGGAATACAGCCGCACCGACGAGTTCTACTCCTCCCGCAGCTCCCACCCCAACATCGTCCGCTACAAGGTGGGCGTCAAGGGCGATAAGGTAACCGTGGCCGAACTCTATCTGGTGGGAGATACGGGCGCGTATGGGACGCATGGCCTGACCGTGCAGATGGTGGGCGGGCTCAAGGGCCTGTCGCTCTACAATCCTCCCAACGCCCGCTTCATCTCCGACGTGGTCTACACCAACCAGCCGCCTACGGGCGCGTTCCGCGGCTATGGCGCCACCCAGGCTCAATACGGCTTCGAGGTCATCATGGAGGAGATCGCGGAGCAGCTCGGCCTGGACGTGGTTCAGTTCAAGGGCAAAAATGTGCTGAAAGTGGGCGAGACCATGTATCTGGCCGAGAAGCTGGGCGAGGGCCGCGAGGGCTATCCTCAGGACCTGACCACCAGCGGCATGGCCGAATGCACCCGCATCGGACTGGAGGCCACCGATTTCTACGCTAAGCGCAAGGCCTACGCCAAGCAGACGGGCCGCTACCGCAAGGGCATCGGCTTCGCCAACACCATGCACGGCTCCGGCATCGCCGGCCTGGATATGGCCGCGGCCACCATCAAAATGTGGGACGACGGCACGTTTTTCCTCACTATCGGCGCCACCGACATCGGCACCGGCTCCGACACCATCCTGGGCCAGATCGCGGCCGAGGTGCTGGGCGTCCCCCTGGAAGACGTTATCGTCTATTCCTCCGACACCGACTTCACCCCCTACGACACGGGCGCCTACGCCAGCTCCACCACCTACATCAGCGGCGGCGCGGTGCGCAAGGCCGCGCTCAAGGTGCGCCAGCAGATTTTGGACTTCGCCGCGCTCATGTGGGAGCTGGACTCGACCGAAGGGCTCGTTCTGCGCGACCGCAAGGTCATCGCGCCCGACGGCCGCGAACTCACTCTGTGGGATATCGGCATGACCAGCACCCATCAGATGGAGCAGCGCCAGATCATGGCCACGGCATCGCACATGAGCTACGTCAGCCCGCCCCCCGCGGCCGCGTCCTTCGCCGAAGTGACCGTGGACACGTGGACGGGCCAGGTGACGGTGGATCGCTTCTTCGTGGCCGCGGACATCGGCCGGGTGATCAATCCGGTCACGGCCGCGGGCCAGGTGGAAGGGGGCGTGCTTCAGGCTATGGGCTTTGTCATGAGCGAGGAGATGGTTTTCGATAAGGATGGCAAGCTGGTCAACGCCACCATCAAAGACTACCATCCCTACCTGGTGGATGACGCCCCGCCCATCGATGTGGTCTTTGTGGAAACCAACGAGGAGACCGGGCCGTTCGGGGCCAAATCGGTGGCGGAACTGGCCATGGATGGCGCCGCGCCCGCCATCGTCAGCGCCGTGCACAACGCCACGGGCGTGTGGGTGCGCAAGCTGCCCCTCTATCCCGAACGCGTCTGGAGAGCGATTCGTGGTCAGAGTTAGGAGAGTAATCAGTAATCAGTATTCAGTATTCAGTAGGGAGAGAAGAGCTTTTCATCACTGTTTACTGATTACTGATAACTGGTTACTGATTACTCACAGTGAGGGGAAAGTCAGAAAGTCAGGATCAAAAAAGAGCTTGGGGAAAGCGTGCGTATGAACCTCGCCATCATCTGGCACATGCACCAGCCCCTCTACCGCCAGCCGGGCAGCGATGTCGCCATCCTGCCCTGGGTGCGGCTGCACGCGGTCAAGGATTACCTGCACATGGCCCAGGTGCTGGCCGCGCACCCCGACATGCGCGTCACATTCACCCTGACGCCCTCGCTGGCCGAACAACTGGAGGATTACGTGGCCGGGCGGCTCACCGACCGGCTGATGCAGCTTGCGGATCGGGCCTGGTTCAGCCCCGATGAGAAGCAATACCTGCTGGATATGTGTTTCAGCATCAACCCCGCCATCATCGCCCAACACCCGCCCTACCAGGCCATCCTCGATCGTCGTCATCTGGCCCGCCTCAACCCCGACTACTTCGCAGTCCAGACCTATCGCGACCTGCTGGTGTGGTTCAACCTGGCCTGGACCGACCCCAACCTGCTGGAGAAGGATGATTTCCTGGCCGGGTTGGTGCAGAAGGGAGGGGATTTCAGCGTGGCTGACGCCCAGAAGCTGATGGCAAAACATCGCGAGATCATGGGGCAGGTTCTGCCCACCTATCGGGACCTGGTGGAAAAGGGTCAATTGGAACTCATTACCGTGCCCTTCTACCATCCCATCCTGCCCCTGCTGGTGGATAGCCGCATCGCCCAACGCCCCAGCCCTGGCCTGCCCATCCCCGATCCGCCTTTCCAGGCCCCCGAAGACGCCCGGACGCAGATCCAGTGGGCGGTGGAGAAACACGCCCGAATCATCGGCCGCAAGCCCGCGGGCATGTGGCCCAGCGAGGGCGCGGTCGCGCCCGAAATCCTGCCCATGGCCGCGGCCGCGGGTCTGACCTGGCTGGCCACGGACGAAGCCATCCTGGGCGAGAGCCTGGGCGTGTACTTCGATCGGGATGAGAGCGGCCTGGTGCGCCGCGGGGACCTGCTCTATCACCCCTGGCGGGTGACGACGCCCCAGGGCGATCTGACCATGATCTTCCGCGACCACGACCTCTCCGACCGCATCGGCTTCGTCTATCAGCATCTGCCCGCAGCCCAGGCCGCGGAGGATATGGTTGTGCGGATGGAGCGCATCGCCCGGGCCTTTGGCGGCCGCGAGGATGGGCTCATCACCGTCATCCTCGATGGCGAAAATGCGTGGGAATACTACGAACACAACGGCGATCCCTTCCTGCACGCCCTCTATGACCGCCTCTCCGCCCATCCCGACCTGACGCCCGTCCTTCCCAGCGACCACTTCGCCCAACACCCGCCTACGGATACCATCGACCATCTGGCCTCGGGCAGCTGGATCCTGGGCGACTTCACCACCTGGATGGGCGATCCCGAGCACATCGCGGCCTGGTCGCGGCTGCGGGACCTGCGGGACGCCTACGCAGCCTGGGTGGAAGAAAACCGGCCCGAGCCCGCGAAGCTGCATCTCGTCCAGCATCATCTCTTCGCGGCCGAGGGCTCCGACTGGTTTTGGTGGTATTCCCACCGCAACAGCAGCGCCCAGGACGCGCTCTTCGACCAGCTTTTCCGCGACTATCTGGCCGCGGCTTACCGGGGCATGGACCTGCTCCCGCCCGAGGAGCTGGTCCAACCCATCACGGGCATGGCCCAACAGCCTCCACCGCCCCGGCGCTTCTTCACGCCCCGGCTCACGGCCTCGCCCGATCCCTCTCTGCATTGGGCCCAGGCTCAGGTCATCCGCCCCCAACTTTCCACTGGAGCCATGCAGCAGGCGGGAAGCATCGTCCAGGCCGTGCGCTACGGCAATGATGCGAATCTGCTTTACCTGCGCGTCGAACTGGCTGCGCCTCTGGCCAATTTCGCTCTGGATGTGCACTTGCGGTCGAAAGGAGGCGCGTATCTGGTGCGGCTGGGGCGAGGCCAGAGCACGGCTTTTCTGCTGCGGCTGGAGAATGGCTCCGAGGTGAATATCGGGCCGGTGAACACGGCCTCGGGCGACAAACTGGCGGAGTTCGCCATCCCGTTGCGGCAATTGGGCGTGGACTTGAGCCAGGAGACCGCGCTTTTCTTCCATCTCACCCTGACCGGAGCCGCGGGCGACGTGGCCCGATTCCCGCATACGGGCGAAGCGGCGTTGGAACTGGCGCAGGGAACGGGTGCGTCCTAAATTTTGGCAAATCGCGTTGTCATCAAGAATTCGGTCATGCGGGCTCCACCCGGCGCTGAAGCGCCGGGCTACAAAACCACGCCGGGTGAACCCGGCTTTTGACGCGGGCGAGCTCTGAAAGCCCCCTTGAGGGGGCGTCGTTTTTAGCCCGGAGGTTCACCTCCGGGGCGCCCTCGCCGAGTAAACTCGGGCTCTTTAGGCGCTTCGCGCCATGGGTCGCCCTCCGGCGACCCTTTTCTTGTCGCCGTTTTGGACGGCGGAGGCCGTCCACTGGCCGCAGGCCTAAAGAGTTCGACTTCAGTCGGCTGGATGACGCCAAATATCTGGGACACACCCGCAGGGAACATAACGTTTGTCAGGCCGCGCGGGGGCGGGTATAATGGCAAGGCGGACGCTCCCGCGTCGATACCGATGAAAATGAGAACGCAGATTTTCGCAGATGCTTCGCAGATTTCTACTGATTACTGATAACTGATCACTGATTACTTAATTTTCCATAGCAGCAAAATATCGTTAAGCCTATTCTCCCGGAGAACCTCTATGTCCCCCAAGCCCCTCTCCGATTACCCCCGTCCCCCAAAAGACAATGGCCGCGGCGTGCACTGGTCCGCCAGCGTCTATCATCCCTCGGGCGCAGATTTGCAATTCTGGATGGATGAACTCAAGGCCATGCAGATCAAGTGGGTGAAGCTGTTGGATGATGGGGGCGGCTCTTCCATCGAACTCTGCCGGGCGCTTATCGACAACGAGATCATGCCTGTGGTGCGCGTCTATCGCGAGCGGCCCAATCCCGGCCACATCGGCGGTCGGGAGATCGACGCGATTCAACGGCTCATCGACGCGGGTGTGCGCTATTTCGAGACGAACAACGAGCCCGACCTGCCCGCGGAATGGCAAAACAACCATCGCCCGGACAACTGGCTGGATATCGTCGTGGACAATTTCATCTACGACGCGGACGTCATCCAGGGCATGGGCGGCCTGCCCGCGTTCCCGGCCATGGGGCCTGGCTCCAAAGCCAATGGCATCGCCAAAGTGGTCGAGCGGGGGCGCATCGACATCTTCGAGAAGGGCGCGTGGCTGGCCATCCACAACTACACGCTCAACCATCCTCTGGATTATCCTTACGATCCCGTCAACCAGGAAGGCCAGCCCCTGACCCAGGAGGAGTATGAGCGCCTGGCGGCCTGGCAATACAGCCATCTCACCTGGGAGCAGATCCAGGAGATGGGCATTCCCATCTCTCGCGAGGATTACGACAAGTTCAACCGCTGGGCCTGGGATGGGCGCTCGCTGGAGGAGATCAACCGCATTCGGGCGGAGAACAAAAATCCGGGCGACACCATCTTCGACGACGCCAACTGTTTTCGGGCGTGGGAGCTGTGGGGATATTATGTTTATCAAGCGCTGGGCTTCTACATTCCCATCATCAGCACAGAGGGCGGGCCTGTGGTGGGCTGGGGCGACGACAACCGCTACGCCAAGGTGAATCCCACCACCCAGGCGGAATGGCAGATGGCCATCGTCAAATTCCTGCAGGACGAGGCTCCGCCCTGGTATTTCTCTGTCTGCACCTGGCTGCTGGCCTCCGTGCCCATGGGCGATTTCAATCCCGCCTGGGATCAAATGTCCTGGTACACCCATGCCTGGGACCTGCAATTCGGGTTGGATGGGCAGCTTCCCATCGTGCAACTGCTCAAGGATACGCCCGCGAAAATCCGCCATGAATTGCGCCCCAAGGAAGATTCGGCCGCAGTCACCGGCGTGGTAACGGACGCGCAGGGGCAGCTTCTGCCGGGCGTGGCCGTGGAATTGCGCGATGATCGGGGAAGCATCGTTGCTCGGGACGAGAGCGACGATGCGGGGCGCTTCGAGCTCACGGTCGCCCCGGGCGAATACGATCTGTTCGTTCCCTGGTGGGGCGTCGCAGCTCACAATATCACCCTGACGCCGGGCGACGTGGACGTCATCGACGTCACGGGCATCGATCCGCCAGGCCAGTATGAGATTACGGGCAAGGTCCTGGATGAAGACAATCTCGTATTGCCCGAGATGCCCGTCTCCATCCAGCGCAACGGCGTCATTCACCAAACCATGGAGACGAACGCCCTGGGCGAATTCACCTTCCGGCCGACGTTGGCGGGAACCTACGTCATCACAACCGAAGGCGCATCCGCCGAGGTCATGGTCACGCCCGAATCGCCCATCGCCCGTCAGGATTTGACTCTGGCCCCGCCGCCCACCATGCGCTATACCCTCATTGAGAAGCGCTTGCTGCCCCCTGAAGAGACAGGCAATCGGGAGATGTTCTATGGCACGGTCACCAATCCCGCGGGCCAGGGCATGAACGGCGTCGAACTGGAGATGCGTTGGGAGAACGCGGAGCCTGGAACCCATTTCCCCCGCACGCAAACGGGCCGTGACCCCTTCAAGCCCGACGGCTACTACGAATTCATCCACACGAAAGGGACGTTCATGATCCAGGTCGTCCAGGGTGACTACGAAAGCGACGTCGCGGACGGCCTGGAGACCGCCCACGTGCCAGGGCGGGAGGGCGAACCCATCACCTACGAGGTGAATTTCCAACTGCTGCCCGTGGGCGAAGGAGGCCAGGAAAGTGTCATCCGCGGCAGTGCGCCCGGCGGCCGCGCGGGCCAGGCCGTCATCCTGTGGAAGGATGGGCAAAAGGCGGCGGAAACGGCCCTGGACAACGCCCGCGCCTTCCTGTTCGAGCATCTGGGCCCGGGCGTGTACGACGTCGAACTGGCGGGCGTCGGGCTCATCGCTACCGAGATTCAACTGGATGGAGCCAATCAGAAGATCATCGACTTTCCCCTCATGGGCGCGATTGTGGGCCGCGTCGAGGGAGCGGGCGGGGAACAGCGGGCCATCAAGCTCATCTCCGAAACCTACGGTTTCATCCGCCACGGCGAACTCACCCAGGACGGCCAGTATCGGTTCACGAACCTGCCCGCGGGCCGGTATCGCGTGGAGCTGGATGACGACATCCTTGTCGGGCTGGAGACCGACGGCCAAAGTGTGACCGAGGCCCCCTTGCTGCGGGTGGGCATGGGCCGCGAACCCCGGAACAGCCGCATCTCGGGCCGGGTGCACGACGCCGCGGACAATCCCACGCCCAACGCGACCCTCTCTTTACATTTCCGGGATGAGGTCATCGCCACGGCTCAAAGCGGCGAGGATGGGCGCTATGCGTTCGAGAACCTGGGCCCGGGCGTGTACAAAGTCGCCATTGGCGACGAGGTCAGCGTGGCGGACATCGTGCTGGATGGCGGAAACCAGGTGACGGTGGACCTGCTCTACGCGCCCATCGCCGAAACCCCGGTCAAGTCCCTCGACCGCTATTACCTGTTGCTGATGGCGGATGACGCCCTCGCGCCCGAGCTGATGCGGCTGATAGCGCCCTGGCTGGCGACCCAGCCCGCGGGCCCGGCCGGGTTCAGCATCACCGAAGCCCAATTCGCCCAGACCGTCGTGCTCCTGGGCGACGGCATCCCCGAAAGCGTCATCGCCCTGCTGCAGGAAGCCCAATGCGAACTTGTCGACATGCGCGGCGGCCTGCTGGAACTGGCGCGGCGTTTGGCTGAACGCTCGTAAACAGGATGTGTGCTGTTTGCAGAAATGACTTAAAAACCCACGTTGGAAGCATCAGCCACGGACGTAATGCGTGATGCGTAATCCGTAAAGTCGTTACGCATTACGCAATACGAATGACGATTCACGCATCACGCTTCACAGCCCTGGCTTCTTGCGCCCACACTGAATACTGAGTCAACTTCCCTTATCGGAGCTAACCATGACCGATGTCATCAACGACGCGGAAGCCTACGGCGTCGAAATCATCCCCGCTGCCGTCGAGCCCGGCCAGGTGTACTGGAAAGTCATCCGGGTGCATCATCTCACGCCCGAAGAGAACAACGGGCGGCATCACATCTTCATCGACGCGGTGGATGAAGAGGAGAACCGTCTTTACGGCAGCCTGTTTGCCATCTCGTGGGATGGCGGCAGCGACACCGTGATCATCGAAAAGGAGCCGCCCGAGCCCGGCGCGAACTTCCCCATGTGGAAATGGCAGGTGTGCAGCGTCGAGGGCATGGGCGCGCCCTCCGACCGGGTCATCAACCTGCACACCGCTCATCCTGACGAAGGCCCCGGCAACACCCTCTTCCACCACTCCTTCGCCATCACCTACCTGCGCACCGTGGCGGAGGAAGTGGAAACGCCCGCGTACAGCATCATTCGCGGCCGCGTGCCCGGAGGCGGCGGCCACACCCTCGCGCTCATCGATGAGGATCAGGTCGTGCAGACTCAGGTCGTGGGCGCAGATGAACAATACCGCTTCGCCAATCTGCCCGCGGGCGCCTACATCGTGCGCGACAGCAGCGACCTGCGCGTGGCCGGGCCTGCGTTCCTGGATGGACGGGATGAAGCCGTCCTCAATTTCCCCGCGCCCCTGCCCGAAGACCGCGTCTTCGCCCGCTACGTCCTCTTCGCCGACCCCGCACTGCCCGAAACCCAGGTCTATCTCTCCCTCCTGGCCGATTACCTGGCCCAGAACGCCATCCCCTTCGGCTTCCAGGTCACCGACGCCGCCCAGGCCCTGAAAGTGAGCCTGGTGGGCGTGCACCCGCAGGAGACCGAGGAGGCGCTGATTGAGGCGGGGTGCGACGTGGAACGCCTGCCTCTGGACCCCAGCGAGCTGCTGGCAGCGCTGGAAGCCGCGCGATGAAGCATCCTCAGCCGTTGATACCGGCCCGCTTCCTGCGTCGGGACAATCGGTTTCGGGCCACGGTGGCGGTGAACGGTCGGGAAGCGTGGGCGCATGTGCCCAATTCGGGCCGCCTGGATGATCTTTTCGTGCCCGGACGACCCATCTACCTCCATCCGGTGGACAATCCCGACCGCAAGACGCCCTATGACCTGAAGCTGGTGCAGATGCCCGAGGCCCTGGTCTCCATCGACGCCCGGCTGCCCAATCCCATCTTCGCCGAGGCCGTGGCCGCGGGCAAACTCCCCGAATTCTCCTGCCCTGGGATTCAACCCGAAGTGCGGTATGGCGACAGCCGTCTCGATTTTCGGCTGGAGGGGCCTGAGGGCGCGTGTTGGGTGGAGACGAAGTCGGTTACGCTGGTGGAAAACGGTGTGGCCTACTTCCCCGACGTGCCCACGGCCCGGGGCAGCCGCCACCTGCGGGAACTGCTGGCGATCGTAGAGGGAGGCGAGCGGGCCGCGGTGGTCTTCATCATCCAGCGGGAAGACGCGGTCGCCTTCGCCCCCGCGGCGTCGGTGGACCCGCTCTTCGCCCAGACCCTGGCCCAGGTCGCGGCCGCGGGCGTGGAAGTGCGGGCCTACGTCTGCCGCGTGGATATGGAAGCCATCGTCCTCGACCATCCCGTGCCGGTGAGATTGCTATGAAAATAAAGTAATCAGTGATCAGTTATCAGTAATCAGTGGAAATCTGCGAAGCATCTGCGAAAATCTGCGTTCTCATTTTCATCCGTATCGGCGAGCTGTTGCTCGTGTCGCCTGCTTTGAAATCACTATTTACGCATCGCGCTATTCATACCGCCCCTTGTAGTCGGGCGAAAAGATATCGATGGGGTCGCCGCCGATGGGTTGGGGTTTGAGAAGGTGGACATCGAGCCAGGCCCGGACGCGGGCCAGCACCTCGCGCAGGGCCAGCCAGGCCAGGGTGCGGCGGGGATAGACCCGTCGATCCGCAGCCACGCCCACCGCGTCCACCCCCACCGCCTGGCACAGGTAGATGGCCCGGGGCAGATGAAAGCGCTGGGTTACCAGCACAACGCGCGCCAGGCCGAAGATATGCTTCGCTCGCCAGCAGGAATCGTAGGTGCGGCGGCCTGCGTAATCGAACGCGATGTCCTCCTCGGGCACGCCCAACTGGATGGCGTAATCGGCCATGTGCCAGGGCTCGTTGTAGGTGAGGATGCTGTTGTCGCCCGTCATCAGCAGCTTCTGCACCTTGCCCGCCTCATACAACGCCACGCCCGTGGCCACCCGATCCGCCAGCATGGGGCTCAGTCGCCCGCCTGGATACACCCCCGCGCCGAAGACGATGGCCACGGGCCGGGGATCCACCTCCTCGGGCGGGAGAATGCGATCTCGGTAGCGGTATGTTACATCGAGATAGGCATATGTGAGCAGGGCAAAGCCGGCCAGAAACGTCAGAAGCAGAAACACCCGCAAGACTTTGTACCGAAGCATAACAGGGCGATGAGAAGGTCAAACAGCGTTACAGGGTGATTTCACGGTGAACGTTCGTTTTCTTTACTTAAACTAAACGCATTTTGAAATCAGGTGTTTTCGGCCTCGGCCACCCGGAGCTGAAGCGCCGGGCTACGAAACGACGCCGGGTGAACCCGGCTTCCTGCGGCGCGCGACATGCACCGTAGCCCCATTCATGGGGCGTCGTTTTTAGCCCGCAGGTTCACCTGCGGGCGGCAGCGCGGCCAGAGAATCGCCTTTCATGGATGATCCAATGCAAACCAAAAGCCTTGGTTTCAATTTGCTTTCAGTTTAGAGCCTGTTATGAACTTATCGCCAATTTGGCGTGATTTTGTGGGTGACGTGCGTTTCAATTCGCCACGGATGAGGCTGATGCGACGGATCAACACGGATTGTTACGGAAAAAGATGGCATCCTTTTGAAAAAATCCGCGGAAATCTGCTTTATCCGCGTTATCTGCGGCGAATTTCAACCTCCGATGCGGCGATCCTGAGCCTTGAGGGCGGAAAGTGCATAACAGCCTCTAGGACACAAATGGCAGAAAACACAAATGATACACAAATGGCATTCGTGTTTCTTTCTATTCGTGTCTTTATAATCGGCGGCGTCATTGCGCCCGCAACGCGGGCAAGAGATAATCCCGAACCACCACCTCCCAGCTCATACGCTGGCCCGCGCGCTGGCCCAAATCCAGCAGCGCCCCCAACTCTTCATCGGTCAGGGGCAGGCGCATGGCGATGGCCTCGGCCACCCGCTTGCTGCGTCGGCTTTCGATGCGATCGCGGGCGGCGCGGTCGATGCCCAGCGCATCCTCCGCCCGGAGCAAAGACCAATCGGGGGGCGGCGTCACATAATCGGCCACGATGACGTTGGGGAATGCTTCGAAATCGGCCGTGGCCCGCTGCACGAACCCCACCGCGCCGCATACATTGCTGGGGACGCACAACGCGCCGAAGCTTAGCGGCTCCACCTGGGCGATGCCGAAGGGCTCGTAGATGCTCTGGCCGAACTCCACGTCCGTCCCCCGCCGCAAATCCATGAAGCTCATGGCCTCGGGCATGCGCAAACCGCAGCGGTCCCGGCTCCAGCCGAACTGATTCACCAGCACGGCCTTCACCGCCCGGCTGCGGGCGTTGAAAGGCTCCAACACGTGGAAGTAGAAATCCACCTCCAGCCCCAACAAATCGCCATTGTCCGCCCGATGGCCCACGGGCCAGCCATAGTCCTGCTCCCAGCGGAAGACCTGCTCGGGCGGGCGGCCTGTGGGCTCGGCGCTGGAGAGGATGAACATGACCGCGGTCTTCCCCGCCCGGGCCAGGATGCGGTCCAGATGCTCCAGCACCCGGATATCCCGCCACAGGGCCTTGCTCAGCACAAAGCGGGTGACATGGCTGAAGATGAAATCGGGGGTGAAGTCTAACAGGTTGTGCGCGTATTGCTGCAAGAGCGCCCGGCTGCGCTGCTTTTCCGCCAGGGTGATGCGGGCGCTGGGGACGCCGTTATAGACGAGATGGATGGGTTTGTGCGCGAACGCGGGGTCCGCGAAGCGCAGCTCCTCCACCACCAGGTCACCCACGGCCAGGGTGCCGTCAAACAGCGCGGCGCGGGTGAGCAGCGCGTGCTTGAAGAAGTGATCCTGCGGCCCGAACAGATCGGCCATGCTCCGGTCTTTCTGCAGGGCCAGACGCAGGACATTGTAGAAGCGGGTGTCGTGGCCCGGATGCGCTTCCACCAGCAGGCGGGCTGTGGCCACCTCGTGCGCGTAGAAGTAGGTGCGCCACATGGACGCATCCCGCGCCAGCGCCGCCAGGGTCAGGGGCACGCCCATCCATTCGTGGGCGAGGAGGATGCGATGCCCGGGCGTTTCCTGGGCCAGATGGTAGATGGCCGCGTACGCGGGCTCGGCCAGCTCCACGAACTGGCGGAACTCGGGATCGTGTTCATAGCGGGCCACATCCAGCCCGAACCCGTCCCACAGGCTGTATTTGAACGCCGCGGCCCGCTCCCCATCGATCTGCGAGGCGTCGATCAGCAGCACCTCATGCTCCACCCCGCCGAAGGGCCGCAGCCCATACAAAATCTGCACATGGAACGCGTCCTCGATGCGGCGAAAGGCATCCCCGAGTTCGGGCGGAACCAGGGCCACGCCCCGCTGGCGCAGATAGAGCAGGCGCAGGCCATTGGTGGGCGCAAACAGCCGGGCCATCTCCTCCCGATGGTGGACGTTGTACGGTCCCACCACGATGCTGCGCCCCACCGCCTCATTGTACGCCCGCGCGCCCAGCAGTCCGTTCAGCACCGCGCCGATGCCGCCCACCTTCACCCCCGCTTCGTGGGTGATGTGGATGAGGAGGTCGATGGTAGGCGAGGAGGTGTGTGTCATGCGGTGGAAATTAAAGGTTAAAGAATAAAGATTAAAGGCTAGAATGCAAAAGATTTATAGGCGATACTGATCTTCCACTTCTCAATTATTAATCTTTAGTCATTGGTCTTTAATTCTCCCCATTGCCTGATCCAAATCGGCCATCAGGTCTACGACATTCTCGATGCCCACCGAAAGGCGCACCAGCCCGTCGGTGATGCCCACCTTGCGGCGCTCTTCGGGGGGCACGCTGGCATGGGTCATGCTGGCCGGGTGCTCGATGAGGGTGTCCACGTTGCCCAGGCTCACGGCCAGGGTGGCCAGCCGCACGTGGTTCATCACGGTCACGCCCGCGTCGAACCCGCCCTTGAGCTCGAAGGAGATCATGCCCCCGAAGCCATTGACCATCTGCTGGCGGGCGATGGCGTGGCCCGGATGGCTTTCCAGGCCCGGGTAGTGCACCTTTGCCACCTGGGGATGGCTTTCCAGCCAGCGGGCCAGGGCCATCGCGTTCTCCGCGTGGCGCTGCATACGGATCTCGAAAGTCTTGAGGCCCAGGTTGGCCAGCCAGGCGTCGAAGGGGCTGACCGCGGGTCCCATGACCCGGGCCAGCAGGCCCACGCCATCCTTCTTCGCGTGCATGTACTCCAGATGCGTGCTGACGATGGCGCCGCCGATGACCACGCCGTGGCCCGTGAGGTATTTCGTGGTGGAATGCACGACGACGTCGCAGCCTAACGCGAGGGGACGCTGGTGGTAGGGCGTGGCGAAGGTGTTGTCCACCATGATCCAGGCCCCGCGGGCGTGTGCGATCTCGGCCACCGCGGCCAGGTCAAGAACGCTGAGGGTGGGGTTCGCGGGGGTTTCCACGTAAGCCAGCTTCGCGTCGGGGTGCGCGTCGAACGCGGCGTCCCAATCCCGGGCGTCCATGCTGTCCACCCACACGACCTGGATGCCGATGCGGGGCGCGACCTCGTGGAAGAAGCGAAACGCGTTGCCGTACAACTCCCGCTGCACGATGACCTTCTCCCCCGCGGTCACATGCCCCATGACCGCGGCGCTGATCGCGGCCATGCCCGAGCTCATCACCCGCCCCGCCACGATGGCATCGGGCTCCCGGTCGGGCTGTTGGCGGATGAGGTCCAGCCCTTCCAGATAGGCGTACTTCTTCGCCAGTTGAGTCACATTGGGATTGCCCGCCCGCGAATAAATGTAGCCGGGTTGCTCCCCGGCGAAAATGGCCGCGCCCGTGGCCACATCAGGAAACCCGAAGGTGGAGGTCTGGAAGATGGGCGTGATATGGGCGTGATACTGGTTGTTCCCTTCCTGATAATGGGTGACGATGGTGCCGATGCCGGCCTTGGGGTCCAGTGGGGTCATGGGATTTTCCTGAAGTATGAGAATAGATGGGTTAAAACCAATCTTCTAGTAGAAGCCCCTCGATTCGCGCAAATTCTTTGGTGTTATGAGTCACAAGCGTATGCTGCCCGGCCATCGCAGTCGCCGCAATCAGAACATCGTAAGGCCCGATCATGGTCCCATTTTGTTCTAACTCGGCACGAATGTCCGCTGCAACCACCGCTTCGCGATATCCAAAAGGCAACACTTCGATCACAGAGAGAAATCGCTCCAATTGCTCCTTCCTTTTAGGAGATGCACCAGACTTGATAATGCCAACTTTGAGTTCGTAAACCACGACAGTTGGAATACCAATCTCTATTGGAGGCGTTGCTAACAACCTTTGTGGCACATTACCTACGCCCTTGAAAAAGAAAATCAGCGTATTTGTATCAAGCACATACATCATTGCACTCTCATAGCATTTCACGAGTCATATCTTGTGACAATCCAGCCCGGATTTCATCCAGTGACGGAAAATCTTTCCATGCCCCCGCCAATTGAACGACCTCTGGAGGCCATTCTGTAGCGAGTTTTTCGTGAATGATTTTTTTGATCCATTCCTCTTGTGAAACGCCTTCTTGCTGCACGCGTTTCTGAATTTTGGACTTGGTTTTATCATCAAGAAAAATCGTGATCTGTGGCATGGTCGTCTCCGGAAGCAGAAGGATGTTTGCACAAATGTGTATGGTATATTATACATGAAAAAGATGTGTCCCGCCTCTTTCGTTCTCAAGGAGCCGCGTATGCAATTCATTGATCTCTCCGCCCCCATCGCGCCCAGCCCCGAGGGAACCCCGCCCTTTCTCCGCATCGATATCGAATATCACGACCACGCCCAGGGCGCGGCTCAGGCCCAGGCCATTCTCAAGGTTCCGCCCAGCGTCTTTCGCAACGGCGAAGGCTGGGCCACCGAGACCATCACCCGCCTGGGGACGCACGACAGCACCCATGTGGACGCGCCCTGGCACTACAACAGCGTCATCCAGGGCCAGCGGGCCCAGACGATTGACGAGCTTCCTCTGGAATGGTTCTTCGCCGACGGGGTGGTCTTCGATTTCGCGCACAAGGCCGACGGCGACGCCATCACGACGGAGGAAATCCAGGCGCAACTGGACGCCATGGGCTACCAGCTCAAGCCCCTGGACATCGTGCTCATGCGCACGGGCCGGGACGCGTTCTACAACCAGCCCGACTATCTCTTCCGCGGGCCCGGCGTCACGCCCGAAGCCACCCGCTGGCTGTATGAGCAGGGCGTGCGGGTCATGGGCATCGACGCGTGGGGCTGGGATCAGCCCCTGAACATCCAGGCGCAGAAGGCGATGGAGGCCGGAGGGAAACCGGGCATTTTCTGGGCCGCGCATCAGGTGGACCTGCCCTACGCCCAAATCGAGCGCCTGGTCAACCTGGACAAGCTTCCTCCCCACGGCTTCAAAGTCGCCTGCTTCCCCCTGAAAATCCAGGGCGGCAGCGCCGGCCCCGCCCGCGTTGTGGCGATTTTGCCATAAAGGCGACTGTTGGCACGACCCGAACCCATAGATTGTAAGCCTGGAACCGGGCCGATTCGCTCCTCCGTCCGACCTCCTGGTCTATCGGTTTCCCGGTTTGCGGTTGCGATTTGTCATGTGATGATGGCCATGGTGAGGCGGGCGACCGCGATGAGCCGATCCTCCGCGTCCCGCACCCGGATATCCCACACGTGGGTGCGTCGCCCGATGCGGATGGGCTGAGCCCGACCGGTCACTACGCCCTCGCTCACCGAGCGCAGATGGCTGATGTTCAGCTCGATGCCCACGGCCTGTTGCCGGGGCCAATCGATGATGAGCACCGAGGCCACGCTGCCGATGGTCTCGGCCAGGAGCGCGGTGGCTCCGCCGTGGAGGATGCCCGCGGGCTGCTTCGTGCGATGATCCACGGGCATGGTTGCTTCCAGCCAATCATCGCCGATGGCGGTAAACTGGATGCCCAGGTGGCCCACCGCGGTGTTTTGGCGGGTTTGGTTGAGTGCGTCCAGGTTGGGAGGATATTTCCAGATCATAGGGTTAGGGGCAGGATTAAACTAAACGCATTTTGAAATCAGGTGTTTTCGGCCTCGGCCACCCGGAGCTGAAGCTCCGGGCTACGAAACGACGCCGGGTGAACCCGGCTTCCTGCGGCGCGCGACCTGCACCGTAGCCCCATTCATGGGGCGTCGTTTTTAGCCCGCAGGTTCACCTGCGGGCGGCAGCGCGGCCAGAGAATCGCCTTTCATGGATGATCCAATGCAAACCAAAAGCCTTGGTTTCAATTTGCTATCAGTTTAGGATCGGGATTGGGTGTTATTGGACGCGGGCCAGCTCGACCACCAGCATATCCAGGGCCAGGTTGGCTTCCAACTTGCCTGTTTTGATGGCGACGTCGGTGTCCAGCAGGCGATCGTAGATGCGTTGAAGCTGGTCGGGGGTGTAGTGGCGGGCCTGGCGCATGGCTTTTTCGGTGGGATAGGGATGCAGTTTGAGGGTCGAAGCGATGTCGTTCAGGTTCATGCCCTGGTTCATGTAGTCCTTCACCTGGATGAGAATGCGGTATTGGCGCACGATCATGGTGAGGAGATAGAGGGGGTGCGCACCCTGGTTGCGCATCTGGGCCAGCAGGCGGAAGGCGACGGGCGTGCGGCGGTTGCCCAGCGCGTCCACCATGTCGAAGATGCTGGCTTCTTTGGCGTAGGGACACATGAGGCGCACATCGTCTTGAGTTATGGGGCGGTCGCCCGCATAGAGCGCCAGTTTCTCCAGTTCGCTGTCGATGATGCGCAGGTTGGGGCCGATGAAGGTGGCCAGGGCTTCGGCCACGCCCGGTTTGAGCCTGACGCCTTTCCCACGGGCGTGTTGCGCCACCCATCGGGCCAGCTCGCCCCGTTTCAATTTGGGCGTCTCGAACAACGCCACCTCTCCCCTCTCGCCCAGCTTCTGGATCGCCTTCAGCACGGGATTGCGGGCGCTGATTTTCTTGCTTTCGTTAAATACCAGCAAGGTGCTCTCCGGCATGGTGGGCAGATAATCCGCCAGCCAGATCAGGAAATCCCTGGAAGATGCAGGCTGTTTGCCGTCCGGGCCTTTTTTCTCCAGGCGGGTGAGCAGATCTTCCACCACGACCAGCCGATAATCGCCCAGGAAGGGCGGCACATCGCAGTGGTGCAGCAGAGCTTCCCGAGAGAGGCCGCGGCCATCCAATGTCACCGCGTTCATTTCGGCCAGATCGCCCAGCTTCGCTTTCAGCGCAGCGATGCGCTCGCTTTTGCCGAATTCTTCCTCGCCGTGGAACAAGTAAATCATCAGTAATCAGTGATCAGCAGCGATCGCATTTTCCGAAACCGGGGCGTAGGCCAGTCCCACCCAATGAAAAACGCGCTTGCCCAGTTGTCTGCGTTCGATTTCTGTGACGCGGACGGGAGGAAGGTTGGCGTCGGTGGTGACTTTGGCCTGGAGTCGCATGCCCACCAGTTGCCCCATGACGACGCCGATAAGGGCGCCCAGCACGCCCGCGGGCGCTTGTTCGATCCATCCCCGGCCTTTCGTGCCCGTGACGGCCAGCATGGTGCCCCCCGCGGCCAACACCGCAGAAGCGAGCATGTTCGTGCCGCAATTGGGATGGATGGCGAGTTGGCGCTCGCCGCGTTGCAAACGCCCGATAGCCTCATCCACCGCCCGACGCAGCATATCCGTGGGAACGTCGCCGTAAATGTAAAAACCACGGCTGTTGGAACGCCCCGCCATGCTGGTGAAGGGCGCCATGCGGCTGAGAATGTGGATGGTGGCGTGTTCGATGGCGTGATTCCATCGGGTGAGAGCAACGAAGTTCATCTTGATCGGACTCATTGGGTGTTCTGGGAATGGCCTGGCGAACCGGGATCGAGACTATTTCGCCTGAGAACCGGTTGATCGGGAGGATCAACCTGCATCAACCTCTTTATTCTACCACACGCCGCCCGTCTACTTGCGAAAATCATCCGTTGGCCAGCCAGATGTACGCCACATAGCCCGCGTAGATGGCCAATAGCGCCCAACCTTCCCAGCGGGAGAGTTTGAGTTTGGTGAGCAAAAAGATGAAGAGCAGGATGACCGTGCCGAACAACAGCAGCGCCGAGGTCATCAGGCCCGCGGTGTCGATGGCGATGGCGCCCGATCCCATCGCCATGGCCAGGAGCCAGGGCAGGCCCAGGCCCACGAGCATATCGAAGATGTTGGAGCCCACGGCATTGGCCACGGCCATATCGCCCCGCCCCTGTTTGGCCACGACGATGGAGGCGAACATGTCGGGGACGGACGTGCCCGCGGCCAGCACCGTCAGCGCCACGACCACCGCGGGCACGTGGATGGCTTCGGCGAAGGCCACAGCGGATTCGGCCAGGGCGTAGCTGATAATCGCCACGAACGCGATGGAGACGAAAAACGCCCGCAGATAGGACGTGCGCGCATTCCCGGCCAGGAAGCCGATGCCCTTGCTGATGGCGATGGTCACTCGATGATAGATGTCGGTGCAGCTATGCTCTTTCTGGATAGCCTCTTCAACAATCCCCACCACGTCCGTATCCTTGACATACGCATCCCACTTGTAGAGAATGATGAGGTAGATCGCGTAAACCGCCAGGTAGATGGAGGCTTCGAGCAGGGTCACCTTGCCATCGTAAATCGTGATCAGTAAGAGGATGACGCCCACGGAATACATGAGGATATCCCGCGTGATCACCTTCCAGGAGATGTGGGCGGGATTGGCCACGGCGGAGACGCCCGTAATCACCAGGATGTTGAAGATAGCAGAGCCTACAATGGTGCCAATGCCCACGTCGCTGTGTGCGCCGCCCGCAACGAACAAGGAGAAGATGGCGATGGCCAGTTCGGGCGCAGAGGAGCCCATGGCCATCAGCGAGGCTCCGGCCACATTGTTGGGCAGATGCAATTGTTGGGCGATCTGGTCCAGGCTGATGATGAAATACGCATCGGTGATGATGGACAGCAGGTAGACCGAGACAACGATGACGATCAGGCTGGTGACGATGGCGAGCATAGGATGGTGATGAGAACGTTGACGGAGGATGATAGAGCGCAAATGATTTTGACATTATTGTCACCATTTTCTGGAAAAAAGCAATCCCATCCCTTTCGCATGTTTGACCTTTCCCTATCGACCCGCTACCCTTACTGTGGCTCGGTTTCCCGGTCTACCGGTTTCCCTGTTTTCCAACTTTCCCCCAACCGTCATGGGTTTGGCCGATCTCCACATCCACTCCACCTTTAGTGATGGCGTCGCTACCGTCGAAGCCATCCTTTATCACGCGTCCATGCACACCAACCTGGACGTCATCGCCATCACCGACCATGACACGCTGGCGGGGGCGTTGCGGGCGCTGGAGCTTGCCCCCAGGTTTCGGGTCGAGGTCGTTCCCGGCGTCGAGGTGACCACGTTGGAAGGGCATCTGCTGGCCCTCTTCGTGACCGAACCCGTGGCCGGGGGCATGTCCTTCGTGGATACAGCCCGCCGGGTGCGGGAGATCGGCGGCCTGCCCATCGCCGCCCACCCCTTCGACGTGCTGGCCAGCGGCGTCGGCGCCCGCTGCCTGCGACGCATCCAGCAGGACCACCCTGGCCTGCTGGCGGGCGTCGAGGTGATCAACGGCTCCTTGCTGTCCTCCGTAGGGAATGCGCGGGCGGAGCGATTGCGTTGGGAGCTGGAACTGCCGGGCGTCGGCAATTCGGACGCGCATTTGCTGGAAGATATCGGCGCGGGCTACACCATTTTCCCCGGCAGCACAGCAGAGGATTTGCGTTTGGCCCTGGAAGCGGGTCATGTCACCCCGGCATTGCGCCGCCGGGACCGCGCGTTCTATCGCCGGGCGTTGACCCGGTTCGCCCTGCGCATGGGCCTGGGTCTGGCGGATACGCTGGATGAGCGCGGGGAAGAAGCGCGTATCCGCAAGCGACGGTTTCGTCGATAGCGCTGTTCCGAAAATAGGATTAGGGAACGCAGATGACGCAGATTGAAACGGATGAGCGCAGATAAAGAAAAAATCTGTGAAAATCATCTGCGAAAATCAGCGTCGCATCCGCGTTATCAGCGTTCTCATTTTCATCCGTATCGGCGAGCTCTTGCTCGTGTCGCCCGCTTTCACTCCTCGCCCGGCGTCACCTTTCCCCGCGTTTTTTTGATCTCCGACCGGCGGCGTTTCTTGCGCAATCGCCTTTCCCTGGCCGCTTCCGAGGGCTTCGTGGGCAGTCGTCTTTTGCGCGGCGTCGTGGCCTCTCGCAGCAAGTGAACGAATCGCTCGATGACCGCCTGCTTGTTCTGCCATTGCGACCGACGCTCGCCCGAAACGAGATGCAGCACGCCATCCTTGTCGATGCGGCTCGCCAGATGCTGTTCGATGCGATAGCGCTGGGTTTTCGACAGGCTGGGCGAGTTCCGCACATCCCACAGCAATTCCACGCGCGTCTCGGATCGATTGACGTGCTGGCCGCCCGGGCCGCTGCTGCGCGAGGCGCGGAAAGTCAGCTCGCGCATGGGGATCCGCAAATTGTCCCGGATATGCAGGATAGCGTCCTCGTTCATGGCGATTTCATCGATTTTCGAGTATGATTGCGTTGCGATCATGCGCCCTTCGCGGGCGTCTTCACGATTGATACGGTTTTGTTCAAGCATTCGTTCCGAGGTGATTTCATCATGCAGACGGCTCATCGATTCGATCATATCGGCGAATCGGTTATCCGGGAGATGACCCGATTGGCCATCAAACACGGCGCCATCAATCTCAGCCAGGGATTCCCCGACTTCGATCCGCCGCCCGAGGTCGTAAAGGCCGCGGTGGACGCCATCCAGGGCGGGCTCAATCAGTATACCATCACCTGGGGCTATCCGCCCTTGCGGGAGAAATTGGCCGAGATCTACGCCGACCGACTGGGCTGGCAGGTGGAGGCCGATGAACATATCGTCGTCACCTGCGGCGTCACCGAAGCCCTGGCTGCGGCGATGCTGGCGGTGTTGAATCCGGGTGACGAGATCATTATTTTCGACCCCGCCCACGAGACCTTTCGGCCTGGAGCCAAGCTGGCCGACGCCCGTCCCGTCTCCGTGGTGCTGCAATCCCCCGAATTTCGCATCAAGCGCGAGGCGCTGGAGGCCGCGATCACGCCCCGCACCCGGGCGATGATCCTGAACACGCCCCACAATCCCTCGGGCCGGGTGTTCGACGCGGATGAGATCGCGACGGTCATCGACGTGGTGACGCGGCACGACCTCGTCCTCATCACCGACGAGATCTACGATCGGATTCTGTACGATGGCCGGGAGCACGTCAGCCCCGGCGGGTTGGAGCCCCTGCGGGAGCGCACCATCACCATCGGCGGGTTCGGCAAGACCTATGCGGTGACAGGATGGCGTCTGGGCTACGCCATCGCGCCCTCGGCCCTGGCCCGGGCCGTGAAGCCCGCGCACGATTTCCTCACCATCTGTGCAGCCACTCCCTTGCAGGCCGCGGCCGTGGCCGCGCTCAACCTGCCCGAAAGCTTCTATGAGCAGCAGCGAGCCGACTATCATCAGCGACGGGCGCTGATGACCGAGATTTTACGGGATCTCGGGTTCCATTTTCATATTCCCGAAGGGGCGTACTACATCCTGGCCGATTACCGCGACCTGCCCATCCCCGAGGCGGCCTGGCCCGCGGATCGTTTCGCCCGTTGGATGACCACGGAGGTGGGCGTAGCCGTAGTGCCTGGCCCCAACTTCTACGCCAACCCCGCCGACGGCGAGGGCCTCATCCGCTTCGCCTATCCCAAGAAGCTGGAAACCCTGCGCGCGGCGGCCGATCGCATGGCGCGCTTGAAGGGATAAGTTTCTGTCTTGAAAGGTAACTGCTAACGTACCCCGGTTAACAAACCACAAAGAGCACAAAGGCACTAAGAACACGAAGAAAAAATGTATCAATTTCCCTTTGTGCCTTTGTGTCTTAGTGTTCTTAGTGGTTTTCGGGTGACGACCAGTGATGACCTTAGTAGTTACCTTGAAAGCCTTATAAACCAACACAGCTGCCAAATTGGAGCATCCTCATGAAAACGAAATGGTATGCGCTTACGCTTCTCCCAATTCTTCTCATCCTGCTTGCGGCCTGCGGCGGCGAGAAGTATGAAGCTCCGCCCGCGGACGCGGAGATCAACGTCGCGGTGAGCATCCTGCCCCAGCAGTATTTCGTGAAGAAGGTGGGCGGGGAGCATGTCTCCGTACTGGTCATGGCCGGGCCGGGCGTCAATCCCCTCACCTACGAGCCGCCCAAGGGGCAAATCCGGGCGCTGAAAGATCGGGATATCTACTTTCTCATGGGCATCCCGCCCGAAACCGCGTGGCTGACGGAGGTGCAGGAAGCCGCGCCCGACATTCAGATTGTGGACATCAGCCAGGGCGTCCCCAAGACCGATGACGATCCCCACATCTGGCTCTCCCCGCGCCTGGTCAAGACCCAGGCCGAAACCATCGCCCAGGCCCTCATCGCCGCTGACCCCGCACATGAAGCCGATTATCAAGCCAATCTCGACGCGTTTCTGACGGAGTTGGACAGGCTGGATGAGGATATCCAGCGGGTAATGGCGCAAAATGACGCTACGGGCAAGACGTTCATCGTCGCCCATCCAGCGTGGGGCTACTTTGCGGCGGATTATGGTCTGGAGATGGTCAGCATCCCCGAAAACGCCACCGACGCCCAATTGCAGGACCTGGCCTCCCTGGCGACCAGCAAGGGCGTCGAGACCATCTTCTATCAGCGGGGCTTCGATGAGAAGACGCCCGCGAAGTTGGCGGACATGATCGGCGGCCGGGTTGTGCCCCTGGAGCCTCTGAATCCCAGTTGGGAGGCCAACCTACGCAGCGTGGCGCTCATGCTGGCGAAAAGCGCGCGCTAAACTAAACGCATTTTGAAATCAGGTGTTTTCGGCCTCGGCCACCCGGAGCTGAAGCTCCGGGCTACGAAACGACGCCGGGTGAACCCGGCTTCCTGCGGCGCGCGACCTGCACCGTAGCCCCATTCATGGGGCGTCGTTTTTAGCCCGCAGGTTCACCTGCGGGCGGCAGCGCGGCCAGAGAATCGCCTTTCATGGATGATCCAATGCAAACCAAAAGCCTTGGTTTCAATTTGCTTTCATTTTAGCTGACGTCAGGCGACGCGAGCAATGGCTTGCCGATACGGACGAAAATGAGAACGCTGATAACGCGGATGCTTCGCATCGCAGATTTACGCAGATGATTTTCACAGATTTTTTCAGTAACTGCTAAGGTAGCCTGGTTCGGCATCGAAAATGCCTTGCCACGAAGGCTCGAAGGGACGAAGTCAGCCCGAGCAAAGGCTCGCCGATACCTATGAAAACGCCCCGCGGCCAGGGTGACGCGTGAAGCCAGGCACGTAATGAGTAATGCGTAAGGCCTTCACGTTTCACGTTTTCACGCATCACGCTCGTGGCAGACTCGCCCAACGTCGGCCTGGCGATCCTCAATCCGAATCCTGATCCGAATCCTATTTTCAAAAGCAGTCCGACGTTATTGCCCGCGCAGCGTTTCCAGAATCTCCCGACCATACGCCTGCAGCCGCCACGGCCCCAACAACCCTAACGCCCGAAGCTCCTCCAAATTGCCTGGATTGGCCCGGGCGATGGCCATGAGCGTGCGGTTGGTCATGACCACGTCCGGGTCCACGCCCCGAGCACGGGCCTTTTCGGTGCGCCAGCGGCGCAGGGCCTCGTAACGGGCCAGCGCCGCGTCATCGGGGCGCTGGCCGCCGTTGCGGACGGGATAGGCGGGCGGGCGGGCCTGTCGCCCCTGCTGGATGACTTGCAGCAGCTTGCGAGCGAGATGGGGCGGGAATCGGCGGGAAAAGCCGGGGATGGCCCGCAGTTGGGCTTCGGTGCGGGGCATGTCGCGGGCCAGAGCGAGGATCAGCTCGTTGCGCAGGATGCGGTAAGGGGGGACGTCGCGTTGGCTGGCGCGTTGCTCCCGCCAGTCGAACAGGGCTTTGGCCACGGCCTGCTGCGCCGGCTCCAGGTCGCGCACGCCCGACAGCCGCCAGAAACTCGGGGCCTCCTTCTCCTCCCAGCGGATTTTCCGCAGGTCGGCGAACACCTCCTGCGCCTCCTCCCACCGCCCCGCAGCCCGCAATTCCTGTTCGATCTCATCCCGCAGGGGCAGGAGGAAGTGGGTGTCCAGGCGGGCGTAGGCCAGTTGTTCGGATGAGAGCGGGCGCTTACCCCAATCGGTGCGCTGCATCCGCTTGTCCAGCGTGATTCCGAAGCGGTTTTTGAGGATGGAAGCCAGGCCCGGGTTCGACCAGCCCAAAATGCGCGCGCCCCACAGCGTGTCGAAGAGATTCCCAAACGTCCAGCCGAAATCTTTGTTCAGCAGCAGGACGTCATTTTCGGCCGCGTGCATGGTGACTTCGATGTCGGGCCGGGCGACAAGCTCCCCCAGCGGCTCCAGCGCCCGCAGCGCCAGCGGGTCGATGATCACATCTCGCTCGTCGGTGGAGACCTGAATCAGGCAGACCTGGTAGTGGTAGGCGTACATGCTGTTGGACTCGGTGTCCAGGGCAAAACGTCCGGCCTCTTCCAGTTCCGCCACGAGGAGCTTGAGCTGATGCGATTGGGTGATGACGATAGGCGGGGGTAGATGGGGCAATTCCATGGCCCAATTATCCCCACTTCCCCGCCTCTTGTCCATTCTCCGGGCTCACGGTACAATGCCCTCATGGCTGCATCCGAGTTCCAGGGCTACAAGCTGCTGGTGACCTACAATTACCTGCCCGGTCGTGAAATGGCCTATCGCCGGTTCATGATCAATCAGTGGCTGCCCGCGGTGCAGTCCTTGGGCCTGGAGCCGCTGGAGATCTTCCACACCATGTGGGGCGAGTATCCTGTCCGGCAGATCTCCCTTTACGCGCCCGATCTGGCGACCCTGCGTCGGGCGTTGCGCAGTCGCGAATGGGCGTTGTGGTGGCAGCGGTTGGGGCATTATGTGCGCGAATTGGACTATTGCATCGTCCCCGCCCGTCCCTGGTTTCAGTTTTGCTGAATGGGCGGGTATGTTTTGGTGCGCGTCCTAAAATTTTGGCAAATCGCGTTGCCATCAGGAATTCGGTCGTGCGGGCTCCACCCGGCGCTGAAGCGCCGGGCTACGCAACCACGCCGGGTGAACCCGGCTTTGGGCGGGGGCTGGCTCGGAAAGCCCCCTTGAGGGGGCGTCGTTACTAGCCCGGAGGTTCACCTCCGGGGCGCCAGGCGCAACGCGCCCATAATTTGGGACGCACCCCAGAAAGGAGGTCACGTCCTAAAATTTTGGCAAATCGCGTTGCCATCAGGAATTCGGTCGTGCGGGCTCCACCCGGCGCTGAAGCGCCGGGCTACGCAACCACGCCGGGTGAACCCGGCTTTGGGCGGGGGCTGGCTCGGA
>JALXCB010000112.1:112940-126460 GCA_026991225.1 Anaerolineae bacterium
AAGCCCCCTTGAGGGGGCGTCGTTACTAGCCCGGAGGTTCACCTCTGGGGCGTCAGGCGCAACGCGCCCATAATTTGGGACGCACCCTATGTTTTGGGGGTGGTTGATATGATTTTTTCACATAATTTCTAACAGTCGTTCGATAGAAAAATAAAAATAATTCCGGCAAAAGATCAACTCATAACCAGCATAAATGTGGCATCTCAAACAAAAAAATGTTGGCAAATCCGGCAATTTGACATTTTTGGAAAAATAGAGTAAACTAACAAACGTTAGATAGATTTTTGATAGGTTTCGCGAGCAGCGCGCCGGATGCTCCCCCGCCCCGGCGAGTTTCACTCCCCCCACGCGAAATCCTGTCGAATCAATTGAATAATACGTGATTGCGCCTTTCCTGGCCTGGTTTTCCTCTCCCCCGTCCCCCAAATTCCCCCATGACCAGCATGCCGCAGGCGATTCCCCCCGATCACGGCGTCCCCCGCGCCTTCTGGGGCGAACATCGGCAATCCATGAGCGCCGATGGTTATCTTTCGCTTCCAGCACAATTTACAGAAGCCCAGTTCATCCTCACCAAAGGACTGGACGGGTGCCTTATGCTTGCCCCGCGAGACTATTTCGCCTCGTTGCAAGCCAAGGTTCGCGCACTTCCGCTGACCAGTCGGCGCAGCCGGTCCTTCCGCAGGCATCTGTTCGCCCACGCGACGCCCGTCGCGGCCGACAGTCAAAATCGCATCTTCATTCCAGAATCCCTGCGGACGTATGCGAATCTCACAGACACGGTCGTGGTGATTGGCAACGACGCTTATCTGGAAATCTGGAACGTGGAGGCCTGGGAGCAGATGAGCCAGGCCGTCGATCTCATGGTACAGGAGGAGGACTGGCAACTGGAAGGAATCTGACCTCATGCCCACTCGAAAAGGACGAGAGACTCGGAAACTGGTGCTTGAGTCGGCGCGGGCGCTGTTTCGTGAAAAGGGTTTTCAGGGCGTGAGTATTCGCGAGATCGCTAAAAAGGTGGGAATGCGGGAGGCGTCGCTCTACTATTATGCCCCCGAGGGGAAGGAGCAGTTGTATGTGGAAGTGGTGAAGCAGGAGTTGGAAGCGTATCGGGAGGGGATGGTCCAGGCGATTCGCGGCGCCCGTCCCATGTTGGAATCGCAATTGCGCCAGGTTGCGGCCTGGTTTTTGACACAGACGCCCCCGCCATTGTTTCGTCTCTTCGAAACAGACCTCCAGTTTCTTTCTCAAGAAAACCGTGAGGACGTGTTGGCGCGTGTCTTCGAAAGCCTGTATTCGCCTTTGGCTTTGGTTTTTCGCAATGCTCAGATCCGAGGTGAAATCCGGGTTGTGGACCCAATTTTCCTTGCCAGCCAGTTTTTGTCGACGATGGTCGGTATGCAACACGCCCAGCAAGCCGGGCTGCTGACCGACGCCAACGACGCTCTCATCGACCAAACGTTGGATGTGCTGATGAACGGTCTGGCTCTTGACATAGGTTTGGAGGATGACGGCGAGGGGGAAGGTGAGGCGTGATCTCGGGAATGAAATTGTTTTCCCCGCCCGCGGCGTGCTAAAATGCCCGCATGAACGCGCCCATTCTCGACCTGAACGCCTGCGTCCGGCTGGCGGACGATTGGCGACGCCAGGGGCTCACTATCGTTTTCACCAACGGCCATTTCGATTTGCTACACGCCGGACATGTGAACTATCTTCAGGCGGCGCGGGCGCTGGGTGACCGGCTCATCGTGGGATTGAACAGCGACGCCAGCACCCGCCGCCGCAAAGGCCCGGCCCGCCCCATCTACCCCCAGGCGGAGCGGGCGCGGCTGCTGGCCGCGCTGCGGGCGGTGGATGCCGTGCTGCTGTGGGATGCCGATGATTTTCGAGACGCGGTGGCCGCGCTGAAGCCCGACATCTACGTGAAAGGCGCGGACTGGAATCAGGCCGGGGGGCCGAAACCGCCCGAGGCCGAGATTGTGGCGGGGTATGGCGGGCGGGTGGCCTTCATCGATCTGACGCCCGGGCGCTCCACCTCCGCCATCGTGCAGGACATCCTGCGCCGGCATGGCTGCCAGCCGGAGGGCGGGGCGTGACCGAGACCATTCCCCCCGAACTGCCCGAGGAGGACGTTCATCCCTCCATCGCCCGCAACGCCGCGGTGCTGAGCCTGGCCAGCATCTTCAGCCGGGTGCTGGGCATGGTGCGGGAGATCATCATCCCCCACTTCTATGGCGCGACGGGCCTGGTCTCGGCCTATGCGCTGGCCGAGTTCGTGGCCAAGATTCTCTACGACCTGCTGGTGGGGGGGATGCTCTCCGCGGCGTTGGTGCCCGTGCTCAGCGACTATCGGCGGCCGGAGAAGCGAGCGCAGTTTGCGCAGGTGGCCAGCGTCGTTTTCACAGCCATCGCCATCCTGGCGGGCGTCGTCGTGCTCATCGTCGAGGTCTTCGCCCCCCAGATCGTCTTCCTCATCGGCGGCGATCTCTCGCCCGAATACCAGATCGAGGCCATCCGCCTCATGCGCATCACCGCGCCGGTCATCTGGGTGTTCAGCGCTTCGGGCGGGCTGGCCGCCATCCTCTTCGCCCGCGAGCGCTTCACCATGGTGGCCCTGGGCGACGCCCTCTACAACCTGGGCGTGATCATCGTCGTGCCCTTGTTCCACAAACAGCTTGGGATCGAGGCCCTGGCCTTCGGCATGGTGCTGGGTGGGCTGATTCAGCTTGCGTTTCGCCTGCCCGATCTGCGGGGCTCGGGCCTGCATGTCACCCGGCATCTGCGGAACCCGGTGCTGAAGCGGGTGTGGAAGCTCTATTTGCCCATCCTCATCGCGGTGCTGGTGAGCATGATCCAGGGGGGCATCGACCGGCGGCTGGCCAGCGGCACGGGCGATAGCAGCCTGGCCTATATGCGCACAGCCACGACCCTCTACCAGCTTCCCCACGGGCTGGTGGCGGTGGCCATCTCCATGGCGTCACTGCCCAGCCTCTCCCGCTGGGCCGCGGCCAAAGACTGGAGCGCCTACAAAAGCACCCTGGCCGCGGGCCTGCGGGCCGTGTTGGTGTTGGTCATCCCCGCCACCGTGTTCCTGTGGGTGCTGGCCGCACCCACAGTGCGGCTGCTGGCCGAACATGGCGAATTCACCCCCACCGACACCTACTGGACCTATCTCACCCTGCGCTACTACCTGGTGGGCCTGGTGTTCGCCAGCGTGGACTGGCCTCTGAATTTCGCTTACTACGCCCGCGGCGACAGCAAAACCCCGGCCATCGTGGGCATCCTGGCCGTGGGCGTGTATCTCATTTTCGCCCTGACGCTGCTCCCCTACCTCAGCTTTCTCGGTCTGGCCTTCGCCGACGGTATGAAGCAGATGGCCCATGCGTTCATGATGATCTTCCTGCTGTGGCGCTGGGGCGGGCGATTGGAGCATGGGGTGGGCCGCACCGCGCTGGTCTCGACAGGCGCGGCCCTGATCATGGGCGTCGTCCTCTACCTCAGCGCCGACGCGATGATGGCCCGCATGGGTACGGCGGACCTCATCCCCCGCGTCCTTACCCTGCTCATTCCTGGCCTTTTGGGCGGCGTCATCTACTACCTCATCCTGCGCTGGTTGCGCGTGCCCGAGGTGGATTTGCTGCACGGCCTGGCGGGCCGGGCGATGGGGTTAGGTCGGAAATAGCGCCTGGCCCCAGCCGCAGCGCGCCGATACGGATGAAAATGGCGGGCTACGTAGCCCCGTAACCCGGTAAACCAGGCAACCAGAAAACCTGGGAAACCGGGTCGCGTCCCTCGCCATCCCGGTCTACAGGTCTATCACATCTCCATATCCCACCCGTATGGTTTAAGCCATGTTCCTGAGCAGGAATTATCGAAGCCTATCAAGAAGAGCTTAATCTATCCCAAAAGTTTCAAAAAAACTTGCCCACATTTAAGAAATGTGATAAACTAGTCTATTGTCGGGAGAAGGCTCCCATCATACTCCCTGCACCTTTCTGTAACCATCCACAACTTCGCTGGAGCGTGCGTCCAGGTATTCCAACGGCGCTCTGGCCACGAAAAAAGGAGAACATCTCACAGTGTCTCTCAGTACTGCAGAAAAGCAGCAAATCATCGAGGAATACCACCTACACGAACATGACACCGGCTCTCCCGAAGTGCAGGTGGCTCTGCTCACCAAACGCATCAACCAGTTGGTCGAGCACCTGAAGACCCACAAACATGACGAGCATTCCCGTCGGGGTTTGCTGAAGCTTGTGGGCCAGCGTCGCCGCCATTTGGCTTATCTGCGACGCAAGGACATGCAGCGGTATCAGGCGCTCATTCAGCGCCTCGGGCTGCGCAAATAACCCCGATTGCAAAGAGGCGAGCAGATGGCAGAGGGAGCACCATCCGCTCGCCTCTTATGTAATCACTTCCAACCGAAATCCCACAACCGCCCGAGCGGAGGCGCAGCGCCCGCCCTGCAAGGCGCAGGAATTGGCAAGTGAGCCGAACTTTTCGGTTCGACTCAGTTTCCAGTCCCTGGGCTTGCAGGTGGAGGGGCCGCACAGGATCACCTCGCGGGGAATGTGTCGCGCGTCGGGCGAATCACCCATCAACAAAAGAAGGAGTATCATGACGTACCATCAACCTTACCGCTACGAAACCACTGTTGGCGGCAAAACCATCGCGTTCGAAACCGGATCATTGGCCAAGCTGGCCGGCGGCGCGGTGACCATTCACCTGGGCGGCGCGGTCATCCTGGCCACGGCCACCGCCTCCAAATCCCCGCGCGAGGGCATCGATTTCTTCCCCCTGAGCGTGGATTTCGAGGAGCGCCTCTACGCCGCGGGCCGCATCCCCGGCAGCTTTTTCCGCCGGGAAGGCCGCCCCAGCACCCAGGCCATCCTCACCGCCCGTCTCACCGACCGACCCCTGCGCCCCCTCTTCCCCAAGGGCTTCCGCAACGATGTGCAGATCATCTGCACCGCGCTCAGCGCGGATGAGGAGAACCCGCTGGACATCCTCTCCATCAACGCCGCCTCCGCGGCGCTGATGATCTCCGACATCCCCTGGGGCGGCCCGGTGGGCGCGGTGCGCGTGGGCTATATCGATGACGAGTTCGTCATCAATCCCACCTTCCCCGAAATGGAGAACAGCCTGCTCGACCTGCGGCTGGCGGGCACGAAGGACGGCATCCTCATGGTGGAGGCCGGAGCCAATGAGCTGCCCGAGCATATCATCCTGGAAGGGATGAAGATCGGGCATGAGGCCATGCAGCCCATCATCGACCTGCAGATGAAGATGCGGGAGGAGTTGGGCAAGGAGAAAATCTCCTTCCCAGTGGCTCTGCCCGATGAGGCGCTGGTCCAGGATGTGGTCGAATTGACCGAAGCCCGCATGACCGAGATCATGAAGGCGGGCCTGGATAAGACCGCCCGCGGCGAGGCGCTGGACGCGCTGAAAGCCGAGGTGTTGGAACAGCTCGCCGAGAAATATCCCGATGAGGAAAAGGAGCTGAAAGCCGCATTCGAGGACGTGGAAAAGAAAGTTGTGCGCCGCCTGATCCTGGAAGAGGGCATCCGCCCGGACGGCCGCGATCCCAAGACCATTCGCCCCATCTCCGCGGCGGTGGACATTCTGCCTCGCACTCATGGTTCGGGCCTGTTCACTCGCGGCGAGACCCAGGTGCTGACCATCGCCACCCTGGGCACCCCGCGCGAAGCGCAGACCCTGGACAACCTCTCTCCCGAGGATACGAAGCGCTATATCCACCACTACAACTTCCCGCCCTTCTCCACCGGCGAAACCTGGCCCATGCGCGGCCCCAAACGCCGGGAGATCGGCCACGGCGCGCTGGCGGAGCGGGCGTTGGAGCCTGTGATCCCTCCCCAGGAGGAGTTCCCCTACACCCTGCGTCTGGTCTCCGAGGTGCTCAGCTCCAACGGCTCCACCTCCATGGCCTCGGTGTGTGGCAGCACCCTCTCTCTGATGGACGCGGGCGTGCCCATCTCCGCACCGGTGGCGGGCATCGCCATGGGGCTCATCAGCGAGGGCGATGTGACCACGGATGAGGGGCGCTATGTCGTCTTGTCCGACATCCAGGGCATGGAAGATCACCTGGGCGATATGGACTTCAAGGTGGCGGGCACCGAAAAAGGCGTCACCGCCCTGCAGATGGACATCAAGATCAATGGGCTCAGCTTCGAATTGCTGAAGAACGCCCTGGATCAGGCCCGGGAAGGCCGTCTCTTCATCCTGGAGAAGATGCTGGAGGCCATGCCCGAACCCCGCAAGGAGCTTTCCCCCAACGCGCCTCGCATCATCACCATCCACATCGATCCCGAGAAGATCGGCAAGGTCATCGGCCCCGGCGGCAAGATGATCCGTCGTATCCAGACCGATTACGACGTGAAGATCGATATCGACGAGGATGGCACCGTGTACATCGCGGGCGGCATCGGTGCCGAAAAGGCCCAATCCGAGATCGAGATGATGACCAAGGAGGTGGAGCCTGGTCAGATCTACACGGGCAAGGTCGTGCGGGTGGAGCCCTACGGCGCGTTCGTGGAGATTCTGCCGGGCGTGGATGGCATGGTGCACATCTCGCAACTGGCTGATTATCGCGTGCCCAAGGTGGAAGACGTGGTCCAGGTGGGCGATGACCTCATGGTCATGGTCATCGACGTGGACCCCAACGGCAAAATCCGTCTCAGCCGCCAGGCGGTGCTGGAAGGCTGGACCGCGGAAGAGGCCCGAGAGCGGGATAAAAAGAACAGCAGCCGCGGGCGCAGCGGCGGCCGGGACCGCGATCGTCGCGGGGGACGCGGCCGCGATCGCCGCGGCGGCAAACCCCGACGCTAATCATTCAAGACCTCGGAGATCTGCCAGACCTCCGAGGTCTTTCGCGAGAAGACGATGAACTGGCCCGAAGGAACCTGCGTTTTTGCCCATCGCGGCGCCTCGGCTTATGCGCCCGAGAACACCCTGGCCGCATTCGAGCTGGCCGCAGATATGGGAGTGCACGGCATCGAGTTCGATGTGCAGATCACAAAAGATGGTCGGCTGATCATCCACCACGATCGGGAGTTGGGGCGCACGGAGGACGCCGCCGGCCCGTTGTCGGAGTGGACCTTTGCCGATTTGCGGGCGATGGATGTGGGAAGCTGGTTTGGGAGCGAATTCGCGGGAGAACGGATGCCCACGCCCGAGGAGGTGGTGGAAGATGTGGGAGATCGGTTGTTGCTGAATTTCGAGCTCATCAACGATTCCCTGCATCTCAACGGCGTCGCCCCCTTGCTGGTGGACCTTTTCCGCCGCATGAATCTCTTCGACCGGGCGATGATCTCCTCCTTCAACCCCCGCTCATTGTGGCGGGTGAAGAAGCTGGAGCCGCGCATCGCCATCGGCGCGCTATGGAGCCCGGACGAGCCCTGGTTGCTGCGCGAGGGCTGGTGGCGTCGCTTGCTTCACCCCGATGCGCTCCATCCTTACCACGCGCTTGTAACGCCCCAACTGGTGCAGCAGGCTCACGCCCGCGGCCAGCGCGTGCACACCTGGACGGTCAACGATGAGGAGACCGCCCGTCGCCTGTGCGCCATGGGCGTGGACATGATCATGGGAGATTACCCGGACCGTTTGTTGGCGGCCATAAAAAGACCTTGAAGTGCATCGCTCCCAAGTCTACTGGCTAACCATCAAGGGTAGCCAGATGCCCGGTTCCATGCCAGGAGGCGGGGTCGGCGTGTCCGTTGGCGTGGGTGTGATGGTGGGGGTGGGAGACGGTGTGGGCGTCGGCGTGGGAATCGCGAAGTAAAACTGCGCCTCCTGTACAATCGATCGATCTGGCTCATTCCATTGTAGGATGTCGGGAGCCATTTTTTGTCCATGTGGTGCCCAGGCATCTATATTGGTATAACCTTCGGGCGGGATGGTGCGAATTTGATAGTGATCGTAGGTTTCGGGCATGTAGAAATTCCACCAGCCGTCCGCATCGCTGGTCGTGGTCATGCGCAGGCTTTCGGTGATGAGATCGCCTTCATCCCAGCCATAGAGCTCCAGAACGACGCCCGCCAGCTTGGGCTTGGGAGCGGGATCGGAGGGTAATGCGTTGAATGTATAACCGCGAAAACGAATGGCGACCTTTACTAAATTACTATCATATTTCGTAAGTTGATTACCATACTCATCAATAGCAGTCCAAGAGGCTACATTCTTAGTCTCCTCAGAAATAGGAATATCGTAAGTATATATGATCAGATTGGAGCCCGGCGCTCTGATCCCCGAAAAATTCTCCATAGAGCCAAGTTGATCATCCCACAGTGTGTGGGTGTAAATCGTAGTCGTACCGATGTTAATTATTTCATAGCAATATCGTACAGGATCATTATAGTTTACTACCAAAAGATGATTGTACTTCCCGTTCTGACAATCCTGTTCCGCCTGGTCCTTGGTCCAAGGCACAACCCACTTGTGAAATTCGAAGTCCAATCCCTGAACAGCGTTGGGAACAACGGTGGTCTGACTTTCCTGTAGCTTAATAAACAAAGATCCATCTTTAGGAATAGAACCCGCAGGATGCTTGATCGGAATTGGAGGCAAGGCGTTGGCCGATTCCACCTCGCTTCCGGCAAGTACAACCAAAAGGGCAAAAAATAACATGCCCACAACGGCTGCGCTAATCAAAATCGTTTTGCTTCGTTTCATCTTCTCTTTCTCCTTATGGATGAATGCATTGTGCAACTATGCAAGGCATTATCGCCTGCGTTGGTCACCAATGTTGGCTTGAAAAAGGATCTCGTGCAACCGTTACGCTGCACGGGAATGGACCGAGTGTTTTTGTTGAGAGGGAGGAATATAAGCCCGTCCGTAGAGGTCGGCCAGCTCGGCCAGGCCTGCCTGGATGCCTTCGGTGAGCTGTTGGGGAAGATAACGCCAGGCCCAATTGCCCGCGGCCACCGAGGGCGTGTTCATCCGGGCCTCACTTCCCAGGTTCATGGCGTCCTGCATGGGAACAACGGCCAGGGCGGCGGTGGACATCATGGCCAGGCGGATGAAATCCCAGGCGATGTCGCTGCCATCCACCCGCAAATAACGCCGCACATAGTCCCGTTCGCTTTCCGAAGCTTTCTCATACCAGCCGCGGGTGGTGTCGTTATCGTGGGTGCCTGTGTAGACCACGCAGTTCTTGCCGTAGTTGTGGGGCAAAAAGGGATCGCGGGCGTCGCTGGCCCAGGCGAATTGTAGCACCTTCATGCCGGGAAAACCGTAATGATCCCTCAATTCGTAGACGCCCGGGTCAGGTTCGCCCAGGTCTTCGGCGATGATGGGCAGGTCGCCCAGGGCGGCGATGACGGCGTCGAAGAAATCCTGACGAGGGCCGTCCCGCCATTCGCCATGCACGGCGGTCTCGGCGTCGCCAGGGACCACCCAATAGTTGTAAAAGCCGCGAAAATGATCGAGCCGAAGGATGTCGAAAAGGCGCAGGTTGGCCCGAAAACGCTGAATCCACCAGCGATAGCCATCCTCGGCCATCTTCTCCCAATCGTAGATGGGATTCCCCCAAAGTTGCCCGGTGGGAGAAAAATAGTCGGGGGGCACGCCCGCCACGACGATAGGACGCCCTTCTGCATCGAACAAAAACTGGTCGCGATGGGCCCACGCGTCGGCGCTGTCCCGCGCCACGTAAATGGGGATGTCGCCGATGACCTGAATGCGGCGGGCGTTGGCGTAGGCTTTCAGCGCCCGCCACTGATCGAAGAAGAGCCATTGCACGAAGGCGTGAAACCGGATTTCGTCCGTCAGGCGTTCGCGGGCGTCGGCCAGAGCCTCGGGATCGCGGTCGCGCAGGGCGGGATCCCACTCATGCCAGGGCTTGCCGCCATGCGCATCCTTCAGCGCCATGAACAGCGCGTAATCCTCCAGCCAGGCTTTTTCCGCTTCGCGGAACGCTTCGAACTCGGGCGGGGCGGACGTCTCCTCGAAGCGGGCGAATGCGGTGCGCAGAAGGTTGTGCTTCCAGCGGATGACCGGACCGTAGTCCACCCGATCCTGGGGGAAGGGAGGGACAGCCAGATCGCGATAGGTCAGATAGCCGCGGCGCAGCAGGTCTTCGGGATCGATGAGCAAGGGATTGCCCGCGAAGGCAGAGAAGCACTGATAGGGCGAGTCGCCGAAGCCGGTCGGGCCCAGGGGCAGCACCTGCCAGAGTTGCTGTTTCCCCTTCGATAACCAATCGAGGAAATGATAGGCCTGGTTGCCCAGATCGCCGATGCCATAGGGGCCGGGAAAGGAGGTGGGATGGAGAAGGATGCCGGAACGGCGAGTGGTAAAAAGGGACAGGGTGTTCATGACGCCGTAGCTCAAAACCGTCAGATTATACCCTCCTTCTCCGGCTTCATCCAAAGCCCGCACCCGCTTCACGTAGGCTGGCTCATGCACCCAATGCAACTGCGTGAGGGGAATGGGGGACACAGCAAGCGCTCGCATCTGCTCCAACAGCCCCCGGTTTCCCAACAAACGCATCACGCTTCGCAAGTGATCACGGTTTTCGGGATGGCCCGGCAGGGTATGGCGTTGTTCGATGGCGTCGTAAGCAAAACAGGTTGGGGATTCCGGCATAATCTCCCGGATCGAATCTTGCAAAACCTTCCACACCGCAAAATAAGAGCGTCGCGCGTAACTGCTAACGTCCTCGATTTTAGGCCGCAAGAAGCCACGAAGGCTCGAAGTTTTACGAAGACACGAAGGAAAATAAGGGAAAAGGCTTCGTGCCTTCGTGTCGTCGTGTCTTCGTGGCAAAAAGTGGTGACGCGACCTTAGTAATTACGCGTCGCGCTCAGATTTTGGGCGTCTGTCAAATATGACGATCCTGAAAGGTATTTCCACACGTCGCGGAAGCAAAGATGAAAGGTTTGTAATGAACGCCTATTCCTTTCGCAGCATGGACGCGAAATCCCGCAGAAATTTGGCTCCAGCAAAGAAAACGACCAGGAATTCCAGGCGCCCGAGGGCCATGGCCGCCGTAAAAATCACCAAAATGACCGGCGGCGAATCCGGTCCCACCGCGCCCACGGAAAGCCCCACCGTCGAAAGCGCGGACATAAGATCGAAGGAAGCCGCCCGCAGGGAGATGCCGCTTCCCACCAGCATGAGCACCCCGGCGGCGAAGAAGAGGGTCTGGATGACCACAGAGGTGAACATTTCCTGCACCTCCGCGGGGCTGGCCTCCCGACGCCGCCCCGCCCGCCACACCATCAGGGGATAGCTGGCTGTGCGGGGGAGCTGGTATTTGCGAATCTGCCAGCGCATGGCTTTCAGTAACAGATAGGCCCGCCACAGCTTGATGCCGCCAGCCGTGGAGAAAGCCCCGCCGCCCACGAACATGAGCAGGATGAGGATGACCAGCCCGAAATCATCGATCCGGCTGAGGTCGATGGTGGAGAAACCGGTGGTCGTCAGGGCGGAAATGGCCTGGAAGAGGCCATCATACCAGCGGTAGAGGCCGAAAGAGAGGCTGCGCCACGTGAGCAAGAGCGTCCCAATCGCCAGCAGGATGGCGAACATGCGCATTTCCCCATCCCGATAGGCCCGCCGCCAACGCCGCCGCCACAGGGCGTAGTGGATGGGAAAGCTGATGGCTCCCAGGATCATGAGCAGGATGGAGACCATCGCCACCCACACATTGTGGAAGGCCGCGATATTCGCCATGCGGGTGGAAAGTCCGCCCGTGGAGAGGGCCACGAAGGTGTGGTTGATCGCATCGAACCAGGAGAGGCCCGCCAGGCGATAGAGCAATCCGCCCAGAAGGGTGTAAATCGTGTAGATGACCAGGATGAGCCGGGTGGAGTAGGCCAGATTCGCCCGCAGCTGTTCGGAGCGGGCCTCGGCCTGATAGAGGCCCATGCTGCTGGCCCCCACCAGCGCCGCACTCACCAGCATGACCAGTCCCAGACCGCCCAGCCACGACATCCAGCTTCGCCACAACAACAAAATGCGCCAGGTGTGCTCGGGATCGATGACCGAAAGCCCGGTGGTCGTCCAGCTGCTGACCGTCTCGAACAAAGCCTGCCAGAAGGTGGCGGGCGTGAGCCGCAGGAAGGGATAGGTGGAGATGACGGGAGCCAGCGCCCACAGGAAGAGCACGATGACCCCGCCCTCGCTCACCGAGAGGGGATTGATCTCCCCTTTGGGGCGTTGCAGAATGAGGGCTGTCCCCGCCGCCAGCGACCCCACCAGAGGAATGAGAAACGCGGTCACCTGCTCCCGCTGGAAATCAGCCTGGAAGGGCGCGGCCAACAAGGGAAAGGCCAGAGCCAGAGCCAGGGCCGCCAATCCCCAGCCCACATAGCTGAAGATGAGGCGGTAGCGGGTGCGCAGGCGTTGGGAGTAGCGACGATTCATCCTCACAGATTCCTGGCCGCTTCCTCGCCCAGCAGCAGGCTGATGGCCTTGCATTCCGCTTCGGCCTTGGTCACCAGCAACACCCGGTCGCCCGCGTGGAGGCGGATGTCGCCGCGGGGGATGATGGGTTCGCCGTCGCGGGTGATGGTGGCGATGAGCGCGTTGCGAGGGAGAGCGAGTTCGCTCAGGGATTTGCCCACCGCGGGCGCATCCTCCGGGATGGCCAGTTCGGTGACCATGATCTTGCCCTCGGCCAGAGGCGTGAGGGAGATCATGTCCTCCAGGGTGGCCTGCTGTTCCACCAGCGTGGTGAGGATGGTAGCCACGCTGACCACCGCGTCGATGCCCAGCCGCCGGAACAATTCCACATGATTGGGGTTGGCCGCCAGGGCCGCGGTGCGGGGTGCGCCGAAGTGACGCTTGCTGATCTGGCAGATGACCAGGTTGTCCGCGTCGTTAAGTGTGACGGCCAGCACCAGATCGGCCTCGGTCGCGCCCGCGGCCTGCAACACCCGCGGCAGGGTGGGATCGTCGCAGATCACGGGCATCTCCAGCCGCCGGGCCAGGTCCTGACATTGCTCGGGGTCCCGAACGATGAGCTGGAGTTGGTGGTGCTTCTGGCGCAGGTCTCGGGCCAGGTGATAGACCAGCGCGCCGCTGCCGGCGATGATGATGAACATGGTTAAACTAAACGCATTTTGGAATCAGGTGTTTTCGGCCTCGGCCACCCGGAGCTGAAGGATACTGTTGGTTTACCTGGATGCGGCGGAGATGACCCCCTCCCGTCCTCCCCCGCACAGCGGGGGAGGGGGGTCTTTACTCCGGAAGAAGCGCTTATTCCTTGAAAACCGACTGGGTTCGGGCGTCCCCCTCCCCCGAACACGAGCGGAGCGAGTATCGGGGGAGGGTCGGGGTGGGGGTAGAGTTGCTGGATCACTCCCTGCGAGATTGTTTTGTAGCCTGCTTGAGGTTTGCAAACAGTCTCACTTCAGCTCCGGGCGGGGCCGGGAAGCGAAAAATGCACGGATTCTTGAAAAAGCTTGGGACTAGACCGGATTTCCTGGTCTCCCAGAACACCCGCAGGTGAACCTGCGGGCTAGAAACAGCGCCCCGTGAACGGGGCTTTGGCGCGCCCGCTG
>JALXCB010000113.1 GCA_026991225.1 Anaerolineae bacterium
TCCCCACAGAAACGCCCACGCCAACCCCTCCCCGCTGAACGCATATCCGCCCTATGAACACCCCGTCCCGGTCCGGATCCTCCCCGTCCGCGAAATCCTCCCGCGCCGAAACCCGCGCGCAGACCCTGGCCCAATATGTCCAGCATTATCGCTCGCGATTGATGCGCGAAGAAGACCTGGAAGCCCTGGTGAATCTGGACCATCAACAGTTGCGATTGCGCCTGGAAGGGATTCTCACGCGCATGATGCGAGAAGAAGGCGTGGTCCTGCCGCCCGCGGATCGTTACCAACTTCTCACCCATCTCATCGACGAAGCGGCCGGATACGGCCCATTACAGCGATTGATGATGGACCCGGGCGTCACCGAGATCATGGTCAATGGCCCGCGCGAGGTCTGGGTGGAGCGGGATGGTCGTCTGGAGCGACGCACCGACGTCTCGTTTCTGGATGAAGCCCATATATTGCATCATATCGAGCGCATCGTCGCCCGGCTGGGGCGGCGGATCGACGAAAGCAATCCCTGGGTGGATGCGCGTATGCCCAACGGCGACCGCGTCAACGCCATCATTCCGCCCCTCAGTCTAAATGGCCCCGTCCTCACCATCCGTCGCTTTCGCAGCGTCCCATTCACCCTCGACAATCTCGTCCAGAACGGATCCCTCTCGACCGACATGGCCGAATTCCTCGCGGGCTGCATCAAGGCCCGGCTCAACATTCTGGTGGCCGGCGGCACCGGTTCGGGCAAGACCACCCTGCTCAACGCCCTGGGCGCTTTCATCCCCCATCACGAACGGCTCGTCATCGTCGAGGATTCCGCGGAATTGCAGATCCATCGTCTGCATCCCCACGTCATTCGGTTGGAAACCCGCCGGGCCAATGTGGAAGGCAAAGGCGAAGTCACCATCCGCCAACTGGTGCGCAACGCCCTGCGTATGCGTCCCGACCGCATCATCGTAGGCGAGGTGCGCGGCGCGGAGGCTTTGGACATGATCCAGGCCATGAACACCGGGCATGAAGGTTCACTCACCACCGTTCACGCCAACTCCCCTGAAGAATCCCTCTTTCGCCTGGAAACGATGATGAAATGGGCCGAAGGCGCTGCGGATCTGCCCCTGGAAGCCATTCGCGCCCAGATTGCCGGCGCCCTGGATATCATCCTCTATCTCTCGCGGCTGCCCGATGGCTCTCGCAAGGTGACGCACATCAGCGAGATCAAGGAATTCCGTCATGGCCAGATCGTGGTGCGCGACCTCTTCACATTCAACATGACCAGGGCCGATTCCGACGCAACCCATGTCGAGGGCTCCTTCTCTCCCACCGGCGTCAAACCCATCCATCTCTCCCGCATCCGCCAGCATGGCGCGCCGCTTTCCGATTTCATGTTCATTCCCGAATATCTCATGGAAGATTTCGGCAGGGAGATATTGCATGATCCCCAGGTGACCGAGATCATGATCAACGCCCCTGATGAGATCATCGTGGAGCGGGCGGGCAAAATGTACAAGCTGCCCCATATGCGATTCCGGGACGATCAGCACCTGATTACGCTGATCAACGCCATCATCGCTCCCCTGGGACGGCGGGTGGATGAGCGGAATCCGTTGGTGGACGCCCGCCTGCCCGACGGCAGCCGCGTCAACGCCGTGATCCCCCCCGTGGCCGTGCGGGGCCCCCATCTCACCATTCGCCGCTTTCCCGAAACGCCCCTCACCATCGACGATCTGATCCGGCGGGGCGCCCTCACCCTCGAAATGAGCGAATTCCTGGAAGCCTGCGTCGCCTCCAACCTGAACATTCTGATCACGGGCGGCACGGGCACGGGCAAGACGACGATGCTCAACGCCCTGTCCAGCTTCATCCCCGAATTGCAGCGCATCGTCACCATCGAGGACACGGCGGAATTGCGCCTGCAACAACCCCATGTGCTGAGTCTGGAAGCGCAACAGGCGGATGAATTCGGCGAGGGTGAAGTGTCCATTCGGCAACTGGTGCGCAACGCCCTGCGGATGCGACCCGACCGCATCATCGTGGGCGAAGTGCGGGGGGCCGAGGCTTATGACATGCTCCAGTCCATGAACACCGGCCACGACGGCTCCATGTCCACCCTTCACGCCAATTCCACGGCCGACGGCCTCAGCCGTCTGGAATCGTTGGCGCTGCAGGCCAATGTCGATCTGCCGCACTTTGTGGTGCGCTCTCAGATCGCCCACGCCATCCACGTGCTGGTGCATCTCAACCGTATCGGCGGCAGTCGGTTGGTATGGCAGATCTCGGAACTGATCGGCCTGGAAGAGGGCGACTATGTGGTGCACGATATTTTCCGCTTCGAGCATCAGGGCCTTTTCGAGAAAGAAGGCATCCTCTACGCCGACGGTTACCATGCGCTGACCGGCATCCGGCCTCGGTGCCTGGCGCAGTTCGAACAATACAACATCCGCTTGCAAAACGATCTTTTCGCTTCCTGGTATGATTGACCTCCTGCCCTGGCTGGCCGCCCTTTCTGTGATTCTGATTTTCGTCGGGCTCGAGGCCCTGGCGGCCGAGCGCGCACGCGCGCGACAGGTCAAAGGGCGTCTGCACGACGTCGGACTCTCGCAGGAGCACGCGCCCTGGCGAGAACGCATCCAGCACTTCAACCAATGGCGCAGGCTGGCGTTTCTGCGCAGGATGCTGCGTCAGGCCGATCTGGAAATCACGCCGTTCACTTTTCTCACAGCCATGCTGTTTGCCATCGGCGCCGTTGTGGTAGGGCTGCGGTTTCTGTTCCTGTTCGGGTTGCTGCAACTCATTGTGATGGCTACGGCCCTGGTTACGGCAGGGGCCTATCTTTATCTCTCCTTCCGCAGAGGCGCTTATCTGAAAAGTTTTCGTCATCAGATGCCACAAGTGGCGTTGACGTTGAGCAATTCACTGCGGGCGGGACTTTCGGTTCCCCAGGCTATCGGCGTCGTGGCCGAAAAGATGCCCCGACCCGCCGGCGTCGAGTTCCGTCATGTGGCCCAGATGCTGGAGCTGGGCGTCCCTTTGGACGAAGCGTTTGGCTACCTGCTGGACCTGTTTCCCATTCCCGAACTGGAGCTCATCGTCACCACGTTGATCATTCACCGCCGGTCCGGGGGCGATCTGGTGCGGGCCCTGACCACCATGTCCAACGCGGTCCTGGCCCGTCAACGGGTGGAGCGGGAAGTCTACACCGCCACCGCAGAAGGACGGATGACCATGCTCATCATCCTGGTGTTGCCTGTGAGCATTCTGTTGATCATGGAATTCGCCATGGACCACGCCGTCAGCCAGTTTTTCAGCCAGCCCATCGGTTGGTTCTTCGGCGCGCTTTATCTCTTCGTCGTCGTCACCGCCCTGCTGTTGGTCAAACGCATTACCGATATCCAGGTGTAAACGCCATGCCCGTTTTACTGGCCATTCTGGCCGCCATCTCCGTGTATCTTATCGTACTGGGTTGGGTGGAGATGCACAACATCCCCCCCAGCCGTCAACGCGTCGATCGGCTGCTGGCTGAATGGACGCAAACGCCCGAGGAGGAGTTGCAACAGCGGGGGTCGGGAAAACGGGCGCTGGCGCAACGGCTCAACCGATGGGCTGCCGCGTTGGCCGATCTTTTCCCCGAATACCAGCATTGGGTGCAGCCGGGCGATCTGGAGCAGAGGCTGATGTGGGCGGGCAAAGCGCGCACGGTTTCGCCCCGGACGATTTATGGCTGGCAATTGCTCGGCGCCGTCGCCGGCGTCCTTTTCGTGCTTTATCTCAAGCTCACTGTGCTGGGATGGTTGGTGGCCATTCCCATGATGGTCATCGCGGCGGCGACGGGCCTGTGGGCGCCCATCCTCTGGGTGGATGGCGAGGCCAACAAGCGACAGCGCCAGATCGAGCTGGAACTGCCCGACGTCATCGAACTGCTGGCCACCACGGTGGATGCCGGGGCCAACTTCGTCCAGGCCCTGGACAGCGTCCATCAACGCATCTCCCCGGGGCCGCTGAGAGAAGAATTGGGCGTCTTGCGGGATGAGATCGCCTTTGGCGCGCCCATGGCCGAAGCGCTGACCCGCCTCGCCCTGCGCAATCGGGTTCCTTCGTTGCAAATGTTCGTGGGCGCCTTGATTCAGGGACACGAACTGGGCGTGCCCATCGCCGACATCCTGCGTATGCAGGCCGAGGTGGGACGGGATGAACGCATCCAGCGAGCGCGCGAGGCCGTGGGCAAAGCCATTCCCAAAATCACCCTGGTCACCACCTTGTTGGTCGTGCCTTTTGTCATGTGTCTGGTGCTTGCTGTAGTGGCCTTTACCTTCTGGCGCGACATGGGCCCACTCTTTTCCGACCTCTTTGGAGGATAGCGGCTGACCGTCCGATACCATTTCCCTTTTCTGAATCGTCTTAACTGAACGAAACGCATTTTGAAATCAGGCGTTTCGGCCTTGTCCACCCGGAGCTGAAGCTCCGGGCTACGAAACGATGCCGAGTGAACCCGGCTTCTCGCGGCTCGCGCCATGCGCCGTAGCCCCATTTATGGGGCGTCGTTTTTAGCCCGCAGGTTCACCTGCGGGCGGCGGCGCGGCCAGCGAATCGCCTTTCATGGATGATCCAATGCAAACCAAAAGCCTTGGTTTCAATTTGCTTTCAGCATAATAACGCTGTTGATTCGACACGGATACTTGAGGAAACACGGATAAAACCATGACCTTCTCCAACCGGAGGCGCCATGAAATACGATGATCGTTCCCTGTGGATCGCGCTGGGGGTCTTGTTGATCGCCCTGGTGATAACAGGATGCGCAACGCCCGCCGCCCCGGCGACGGAAACGCCCGCCGCGCCAGCCATCGGCCAGGCGCCTGTCGAGAATACGCCCGCGCCGCCCACCGCGGCCGCCCCCACCGACACGCCTCGGCCGCCAACCGCCACCCC